>JAUPKS010000022.1 GCA_030837315.1 Planctomycetota bacterium | reverse complement strand
TCAAGAATGGCAAATGGAACCGTGAAG
This sequence comes from Planctomycetota bacterium, assembly GCA_030837315.1. Classification (GTDB taxonomy): domain Bacteria; phylum Planctomycetota; class Brocadiia; order Brocadiales; family Brocadiaceae; genus Brocadia. Next base: position 7,068 of record JAUPKS010000022.1, on the reverse strand, counting down.
TGGTTCAATGACAAGAAGGGATTTGGTTTTATCTCCCAGGATAACGGGCAAGATGTTTTTGTACATCAAACCTCAATCCAGGGTGAGGGGTTTAGAACCCTTGCAGAGGGAGATAAGGTAGAGTTCGAGGTCATAAAGGACGAGAAAGGCTACAAAGCCACAAACGTCGTCAAATTATAAGTTTATTAAAAACGCTCTCTTATATTTTAAAGTATAATCAATTGCAATAGTTTATGGTGTATAAAAATATGGAGTAGTCATTTAACGTATCGTTATAATTGCGACATGAAGGCCCCAATATCGGTAAAAGGATATTGGGGCTTTTTGTTTGCTGACTGATCTTGTTCTATGTATTCCTTAGCAGAAAAGCACTTCCAGGTCTTTAAAAAGGCATTAACAGGAAGGTCGTGATCGTGGTCACGATATTCGGTTGGATAAAAAATACTATAATCGGCATACATGCGTTCATACCCAAACCATCACATGTTTCTCCCCTATTTTTTCAAAAAACTCAATTGTCACCTATATTCTAATATCAACAATTTTTATGGAATCAGGTATTTGTTTTGTTGTATATGCATCCAATTCCTTTGTTAATAGAAGGAAATCTGGGGTGTATCTCTTTATTTCTTCGATACCTATTACATGATAACCAAATATTCTAATTTTTTTTTCGTTGTCAACAATCGCAACCAGATTTAATTCCTTATCCTGGATGACGAGATAGGCCATCTCCATGAGGTCTGTTACACCATAAATAGCAACAGAATTTTTACCATAAAAAGGGATGCTGTCTATCTTATTTTCAACATCTTTTCTGACAGCTTTATAGAAATGAAAATTCCTGTCAAAAAATTTATAGGCAATTTGAGTTCTTTCGGCAATTCCTTTCGGAGTCAGAATATACCTTATTCTTCGAGGATTGACCCCCAACATTTTTACCAAACCGCTCTTTGTTAGTTTTTTCAATGCAAAATTTATAGAGGCTACATTAATGCCCAATTGCAGAGAGAGTTGTCGTTGGGAGATATGCTCTCCGCTTTCAATCGATTGAAGTATATTGTATTGGGTAATTTCTTCTTGGTTAGACATACCGTATTATCGTAAGCGTTGAAAAAATGTTATCGTGCCCACGTACGTTGGCTCAAGTTTGTTCTGCAGCATCGCATTGATAAGCAAAAGGAATGAACCGGTACACTTTTCTTTTAAAATGAGTTACATGTTTTTTATGCCGGGGTCGCGTGTGAGTGGTAAACCAGCAAGCTGCGCTATTATTCATGTTTTTATGAATTCCTCCCGCAGTGTTATTTTCTATGGGAGGAACGGGGTCTCTCAATTGGGTGATGTGAGAGATTGTTGTTTACAATGGCAAACGTTTGTTTTTTTAAACGTTTAGTATTTAAAACACATTTGCGGGAAATGTCAACGTAAAAATATAAAAACCCTACTTCTTTGCGTTGAGTTCTTCTAGTGTTTCCTGTGCGAGTTCTCTGACAGAACCGTCTTCGTCGTTGAGGGCGTTTTTTATAAATTCAATAGCGGCCTCGCCACCTACTTCACCTAATGCCTCTACCGCACTTTCGCGCACCCATGGATCCCGATCCTTGAGCGCTATGGAAAGGGGATCGACAATGCTTTTATCGCCGATATCCAGCAATGCATCAATAGCACTCAATCGCACATCTTCCGTGGGGTCATTCGCCAATGCCTTTGAGATGACTTCAATCGCTTTTTTGTCTTTGCTTTCTCCTAAGGCTATAATTGCATCCTCCCTCTTCCCCGGATCTTCATTTTCTAATGCATCCTTTACGAGAGATTCAAAGGACTGCTGTTCCTTTTTCGGTCTGTCTTTTTTTGCAACGGGTAACCCGGTTTTTTGGGGAAGCTTTCTGGGGGGTTCTTCCTTTACTTTCGTAAAGATTTCTTTAGATTTACTGGCGCTCACGATGGAAAGTTTTCCTTCTTTTACGTCGTGGTGTGAGTAAACAAAGGCATAATTTTTATCCTTAAGCATCCTGCGAACTCCCTCTCCGATGGGTATATTTTGGAATTCTATGGTGACGGTCCCATCGATCGAATCGTTAAGCCATATCTTAGCACCGCTCTGGGCCATGACTTCTTTTAATACTTTTTCCAAAGGAGAGTTTTTTAGTTTTGCCGATAATTGCCCCTTGTTAAACTTGATATCAAAACCTTCCTCACCTGTAGGCGGATCTGCCCACAGCACCTGATTCCTGCTGGTTAAAGAAACAGGCAAACAGACTATTGCTGTAAGCAGGCCTATTGGTGCATACTGATTAATTATAGTGAAAAAAACTCTCATGCGTTTCTGCTTTGAATGATATTGGTTAATGCCCGTTTCCCTTTCTCCATGATTTCTTGTGTTTTTCCCTCCACATTTAATCTGAGCAGGGGTTCGGTATTGGATTTTCTTACATTGAACCACCAATCATTGTATTCCACGGTAACTCCATCCAAATGATCCACCTTGCCATTTGAAAATTTCTTAGCAATTTCTGCAATTTTGGCATCCTTATCTTCTACCTCAAAATTAATTTCACCCGTAGAACAATATCTCTTGAGCGGCGACACTACGTTTGAGAATGGGACGCGTTTCGCGCTTAAGATTTCCAAAACCATAAGGAAGGCAATCATTCCTGAATCAGAATGGTAATTGTCCCTAAAGTAGTAATGTCCTGAGAGTTCTCCGCCAAAGATAGCCCTTTTTTCCCGCAAGGTCGCCTTCATATAGGCGTGGCCGACACGTTCCCGATAAGGTATGCCACCGGCAGCCTTTATTTCTTCGGGGACAATCCAGCTTGAGCGGAGGTCATACAAAATCGTTGCTCCTTTTTCTCGTTCGAGAATCTGCTTTGCGATTAATGCTGTAATGATATCACATCCAATTATTCGTCCCATCTCATCCACAAAAACGCACCGGTCGGCATCTCCATCAAAAGCGACTCCGAGGTGTGCCCTTGTCTCTCGCACCTTTTTTTGTAAATCAACCATGTTTTCCGGCTTCAGGGGATTGGCTTCATGATTCGGAAAACTTCCATCCAGTTCAAAATAGAGCGGAATAATCTCAATGGGAAGTCCTTCGCATACGAGAGGGATTGTCTTGCCTGCCATCCCATTTCCCGCATCGATTACCACGCGAAGGTGTCTGAGGTTGCTGGCAAATTTCAAGACGTGCTTTTTATAATCAACAAAGATATCGCTTACTATGACCTTACCAAGGTGCTCCCCGCGCAGAGGATGATACTGCTTCGTCAGTTTTGAAATACGGTCTATCCCTGTCTCAAAACTGACTGGAATGGCTTGTTCCCTGCACAGTTTAAATCCATTATATTCGGCCGGGTTATGCGAAGCCGTAACCATTACCCCTCCGTCGTACTTGTAATGGCCCACAGCAAAATAAGTCATTTCCGATGATACGACACCCACGTTAATGACGTTGAGTCCGGCGGTACATAAGCCTTCTATCAAGGCATTGGCGAGCGATTTTGAAGAAAGCCTCATATCCCTCCCCACAACTATATTTTTCACATCCGGATTTTTTTCCCTGAAAAACAGGGCTATGGATGTTCCAATCTTGTGGGCCGTCGTATCGTTAAGCTCTGAGGGATATTTTCCACGGATATCATAACTCTTAAATATGTTTATCGATAGTTTGGGTTCTGCGTGCGATTGGGCAAACCCCCCTGGCTCAACCTTCTCCAGACATACATTACATTTGGGATAATTTACCCGCTGTCTTCCCCTGCACACAGAATCGCTAATTGTGTAAGACTCACCAGGGCAACGGTATTGTTTCTCTTCAGCTTTTTCTGTCATTGTTCCTTTTACTCCGAAATTCAATGAAGTAACTGTTTGCCAGCATCAAATGCCTGCTGTAATATCTCCTGTTTCTTGTATACAAAACCTTTTTCTTCGAGTCCGGCACATAATAGATCCCCCACGTATTTTGTATCTAAAACATGGAAAAAAGCCGTTATCGTTTTTACCGCACCAGTAAATAATTCTTCTCCATTGCTGCGCGCTGCAGTTGCAATAAAAAACCCACGAGCAACACCTGCATCTTCCCTGATAGGCAAATGTAAAATATACTTCCGGGCCCAAAAGGCCTGGCAACGGTCAATAACTGCCTTTAATTGCGCACTCACACCCATAAAATAGATGGGGGATGCCACAATAATTACATCAGCATCCACAAACCTGGAGTATAGTATTTGCATATCATCATCTATGACACACGCCCCTTTTTCAAAACAGCCACCGCAAGAATTACAGGGCGCAATGTGTAAATCCCGGATTACGATCTTTTCAACAGCAACATCGCCACGTGTTTCGGCTCCTTTTATGGCATGATTGAGCAATATATCGGAGTTCCCATCAGGACGGGGGCTGCCAAAGACACCGACCACCTTTTTCATATACTTTTTTCACCGGCACGTAACGCATCTTTAAAATACGCCAGAGTCTTACGCAGTCCCTCTGCCCGCAAAACTTTTGGTTCCCAACCTAAAATACTCTTTGCCCTGGAGATGTCGGGTTGCCGAATCTTCGGGTCATCAACGGGAATGGGTTTAAATATAATTCCACTTTTGCTGCCCGTAAGGGCAAGTATCTCTTTTGCCAACTGGTCTATGGTTATCTCTTCAGGATTTCCGATATTTACGGGATCGTGCTCATGCGAAAGGAGTAGCCGATAGATACCTTCTACAAGATCAGAGACGTAGCAAAAACTTCTTGTTTGTAAACCATTTCCGAAAATCGTAATATCGTCGCCCTTGAGCGCCTGGCACATAAAGTTAGGCAGTGCACGTCCGTCTTTGACGCGCATCCGCGGCCCATAGGTATTGAATATTCTTATTATCTTGGTATCGACATGATGGTATCGGTGATATGCCATGGTCATTGCTTCTGCAAACCGTTTTGCCTCGTCATAAACACCCCGGGGGCCCACAGGATTTACATGACCCCAATAATCTTCCCGTTGAGGATGGATCTGTGGATCTCCATATACCTCAGAGGTTGATGCCAAAAGGAACTTTGCTTTCTTTGATTTGGACAATCCCAGGCTGTTTAATGTGCCCAGGGAACCAACCTTTAAGGTTTGTATAGGAAATTCCAGATAATCAGAGGGGCTGGCTGGTGATGCAAAATGCAATACATTATCCACATGTCCGTCTACATAGATGTAATCGCTTACGTTGTGCTTTATAAAGCGGAATTGACTATTCCCCATTAAATGGACCACATTATCCATCTTACCCGTCAACAAATTATCGATACATATAACTTCATGTCCCTTGTTTATCAAATAATCGCACAAATGTGAACCGAGAAATCCTGCCCCACCCGTAATTACCGTTCTCATACAGGAATGCCCCTCCCAAAAATTGTAAATTATACTTTTTAAAAGAACTTAGGATGAATTCTACAACATTTTCATCAAAATGCAACCCAAATTCATCAAGTATGGCCGCCGTTGAATGTCTCAGGGAACAACAAAATTTTTTTATTTTTCTTTGCTTTGTTATACAATGTTTGATATTATTTCACTATGCAGTCTGGTTGTATGTTAAAGTCGAATTATATCGTGGTGTTATAGTAAGGCTACAAGGTTTACAACCTCGTGGCCTTTTTTATTTTTATATTTCTTTCATGTGAGAGGGGGTGAATTAAGCATGGCAAATGGAACCGTGAAGTGGTTCAATGACAAGAAGGGATTTGGTTTTATCTCCCAGGATAATGGAGATGATGTTTTTGTACATCAAACCTCAATCCAGGGTGAAGGGTTTAGAACCCTTGCAGAGGGAGATAAGGTAGAGTTCGAGGTCATAAAGGACCAGAAAGGCTACAAAGCCACAAACGTCGTCAAATTATAAGTTTATTAAAAAGCGCTCTCTTATATTTTAAAGTATAATCAATTGCAATAGTCTATGGTGTTTAAAAATATGGAGTAGTCATTTAACTTATCGTTATAATTACGACACGAAAGCCCCAATATCGGTAAAAGGATATTGGGGCTTTTTGTTTGGTGTCTGAAAAGGTTCTCTTTCCTGTTGAATAATTCTTCTTTATTCATATGCGATCTCATAGACATGGACAAACAAAGTTTGTCCATGTCACCCCTGTCTTCTCGCTTAACCAAGCATGATTACCTTCTTCAAGTCAAGATTGTAAAGGCTGCATTTTCACTGTTTATGCCTGAAAAACTTCTTCCAGTGATAATGTTTTAGCGGCGTAAAGAAGTGCGGCTTTTATATCCTCTTTTTTCAAAAAAGGATACTCTTTTAATACTTCTTCCTCTGATTCTCCATAAGCAAGTTTTTCTAAAATCATTTCCACCGTCAGCCTGGTTCCTTTTATTACAGGCTTGCCAAACATTATTTTTGGATTTGTTTCTATCCTGTTTAATAATCTTTCTTTCATTCCAGATTTCTCCCTAGTGTTTATATGTGTATAAATCTAAACTTCCCTTTTGTGATAACAGTAAAATGATTCATTAATTTATTATCATGTGATACCAGAAGTTTTTTGAGCAATTTCACTTTTTCTTTTGAATCTTGCCCTTTAATTCTAAAAGGGGCTAATTTCTGCCTGAATACAATCTCTCCAAAATCCTTATCGTTCGTCAAAAGGATACAATCTTCTTCCTGCGCTATACTGAAAATACTCATGTCGTCTAAATAAGGATTATCTTCAGACACCCACATCGTATCAAATCCTAAGCTTCTCAATTCATCCACTATTGATTTTTCTATATTTACATCTGCTAAGAACTTCAAAGCAATTTTCCCTCACACAATAACTTGGGGTGTATCCTTTATCCTCCCCTCTAAAAAGAGGGGTCGGGGGTGTGTTTCTTCCGTTTTTCATAATCTGCAATGAAGCATCGAATCACTTGTAAAACCCCATCCGTATTTTTCATTACATCTTCATCGCAAAATTTCAATACCGTTATCCCAAATTCCTTTAATCTCTCGTGTTTTACAGCGTCTTTCTCTGCAATTTCTTCAAAGGTATGGGTATAACCATCCGACTCAATAGCAAGTTTTA
>JAUPKS010000209.1 GCA_030837315.1 Planctomycetota bacterium | reverse complement strand
TACCGCCTGCCCTCATGCAGGTGAAAATGCCTTCATGTATAATCCACGGAATATTAGCCAGTAAACACCTCAGCACAAAATCATAGTCTGCGCCTATGCGATAACGCGTATTAAAGAGTCCGACACGTTCATACACACTCCTTCGTACAAATGTGGCCGGATGCTGCACCGTCAATCCTTTATGCAAATGAAGCAAACTCGATTTTAAAACAACTCTGACACCATGGGGAGAGTCTTCCCACACTTCAATCGATCCGGAAACTATACCCACATCGGGATTACGTAAAAATGCCGCGGCTACTCTCTCCAGGGTGTTCGGCATCCACATATCGTCACTGTTGAGTATAGCAATAATCCCACCAGTTGAACGACTGATGCCCTTGTTCATGGCGTCATATATGCCATTATCTGGTGCTGACTGCCACCCCGATATGGCCTCTGGATATTTCGCAACGATGGCTTTGGTTCCATCTGTGGATCCACCATCTTGTATAATAATCTCAAGATCTGACCAATTCTGGCCCACAATGCTTTTCAGGGTATCTCCAAGGGTCTTTGCGCTATTAAACGTGGGAATAATTACACTAATTTTCACAATTTCTTTGTACTAATTCCATCGCCTTTTTTTGAATAAAAAATTGCATCAAGGTTTTTTCTTGTAAAGATACGGCAAAAAGAAATGCCCTGCTGAAACCGTTGCATCATCCGGAATTAAAGGTAAATATTGAAATGCTTTTTTGTGGTGCTCAGTAGTGATATATTGAGCACAGTGAAAATTATGTGCTTTATAAGGGGCTAGTTTATAATCCCTACTCCAGAACTGATATGGATAAAGGCGAATGGCCAAAGAATTTGTTTGACAGCACAGAAACAGTTTGGAACAACATGGAAAAAGACCATGCCATACTGAGCCCTCTGCTGAATTCATTAACGACATATCTGTTTTTTATGTATTTTCAGGGTTTTTATTTATTCTACCGAATTCGGTAAAGTAGGCATAATATCCGTAGGAGGAAAAAATGCATACGAGAGGTATTATTGGATACCGATATATCAGCGCATCATCGACACTCACTAATGAGTGTAATATCGTGTAATACAAAATTACCGAAATAAGGAGTGCCGGGATGGGCTTAAAACCAACCCCTGCGCCTAACCACCACTTTGATCTGTAGAAACCCCAAAAAGCCATGGGAAAGACTATGATATAGATAAAGGTATCGATAGCCTTTTTTATAAAAGACGGTTTTTTGGTAGTGGGTCCCCAGTAAGCAAAGAATCTCTTAAAACATAATTTTACGTATTTCAATGGATGTCGTTTTACAAAAGATTTACATGCCTTTTCTTTTTCTGTTGTTGGCATCGAAATATCTACCCCGTATTTGTTGTTGGGGCTATACGTTTGCTCGAACAGTTCAACAAATGGTGCATTCGCTGCTAGTACATTATTACACATATAAAACGCATCCCAATCTTCAACTGTGGTAATGAAGAACTTATCGTATAGAGTATAATTTCTGTATCCCCATGGTATTAAGGATAAATAAAATGATAGTAAAAATGCGCTAATTCCATAAAATAGTCTTTTTTTGTTTGTTCTAAAAAAAATAATAACAAAATAAACCACAATAAATATTGGTAAATAAAGTATGACATTCCGGCACAAAAAGGATAGGGCTAAAAAAAACCCGGATAAAACCGTGTTTTTTACATCAAGATTCTTTTTGACAGCTCTTATAAGAAAAATAATCGTCAATAATTGCAAGGGGATAAATAAATTCTCACTCCGTATATATGCTGTCCACCATACGATGGGAGGGTAAACGGATAAAAGGAAACTAGCCAACAGTCCTATTTTTGAAGAAAATGCTTCTTTAGCAATAACATATATGAAATAACAACAAAGAGTTCCCAGAATTATTTGTGGTACTGCATATATTAATATGCCTGTACCAAAAAGGCGGTAGAACAGGCTTAAAAAAAATGAGTACAAAGGGGGATAATGGTTATTGTAGTACGTATTAGGTATCGGAGATGGTTTAAACGCTTCTGATTCTAACGGGTATTGGAATGTATCAGAAATAGTAAAACTATACCCTTTCCCTTCGCTAAGATTTATCGCAGAGTGGTAATATAATTGAGAATCATCGATTTGAGGATATGCAGCTATGCCGCTTTCGTGAATGGAAATATTATTTTTATACATAAATACGGCAATTGAAACAGTTCGTACAAAAAATGCAATAAATAGTATAAAAATTAATATCCCTTTTCCTGATAGTATTTTATTTCTCATAGCGTGCATAAATAATTGTCAATATCTTCTTCCAATTAATATCGTATTGCAACACTTAATTAATCAATTGGCGTCAAACTCATAAGGCTTGCTGATCAAACTTAATCTCTACCGAAGTATGACCGAATTGTTGAAATCTGTTCGTCTTTAGCTTTACATCACACGGATTGCAATGCCCAAAGACATTGCATCCACGGAATTTGTCTTCTATATCAAAATTTTCACTCAGGATATTCCCTATAGGCTCTCTGCCCTCATAAAGATCACTATGACACCGGTAAATATCGCCATTGCTTCCCATAATAAGCTCTGTAGTCTTGCATAACACCTCGTGGGCAAATTTTTTATCACATGCCCCTTCGTAACGATAGGTCCCGTACAGTTTCCCCTTATGCTCACCAAGAAACTCCTTTGTACGGAAGTCAATTCCTAAAGAGGTACAATATTCCTTTGCTCTTACTATTTCAGCCTCTTGTGCCGGGTGTGTGACGCCCCAAATCCCAATACTAAAGCCGTTATTTTGTAATCGAAGGACTTTTTTGATCAGGGGTTCGAGTTTCATGGTTTCCGGGTGATAACTGACTCTTATCGAGGCGTAGGGCGATTTTCTTTTAATCCTCTCCGGATTTACATTGTATATAAATTCATCTTCATTAAATTGCAGATTAGTCAGTATATCAATGTTTAGCTCAGGTTTTATGTTGTTTAATATATAAATAAAATCCTTATGGAGACTTGGCTCTCCTCCCTGAAGCGAGATAGGCAGGTCATCCCTGGAAACAATCCTGTTTAATCCTCTTACCCAATCTTTTCCAGAAAGGTGTTTTTTTACAAAATTACCTTTCTCAAAATAATTAATGCAATAACTACACCTGAGATTACAGGTGAGGGACAAAAATGTTGCAATATAGTTGTATGATTCAGGAATAACAATTGGTCTCATAAATTTAAGTACAACCAGAAAGGTTTTTTAAAGGTTTTTCTCCTTAGCATATAACTTTATACCTCATTTGGACATGTTATTAAAACCTGTTTCTTCTTTGTTTTTACACAACTCAACACAAGATTGCTTTACATTTTTTATGCAATTTCTTCAAGTCAATTCGCGTTAAATTGTGGCTGAACAGTATCTACGATTTCATTGAGTTGTCTATGTCGTAAGGCTGTTACAGAGTCAGGCATGATGGGTTTTTTCTTCCTGTCCACTGCATAGATGGAAGCCATAGTCGAAAGATACCCGCGAATAACTTTTTGTAATGATTTGAAGGTCAATGCCTTCGATTCCCCACTCACGCGCTGCTGGAGGGCGCAAGGCACTTCCGCATACAAATACCCACTTTTTATACTCTTGATTAATAACTCGGTCTGATAAAAAAAACCACTGCTTTTCAAAGTAATATTTTGCAGGGCACACTTGCGATACATGACAGAACCATTCATATAATTCAACAACATACCAAAGGACAGATTGATGATGCCTTTGTAAAATTTAGAAATTATTCTTCGCTTCCAGGAGCGTACATTCTGATTATAAATGAAAGGGATCACGATATCGACATGTTCCATTAGTGGCAGATAACGCAATATTTCATACGCGTCATTTTCCGCGTCACCAGGAAGCATAGTTACAATCTCTCCCCTGGATTTTCCTATGCCCTCCCAGTAGGAAGCGCCTATACCTTTTGGTCTGTCATGGCAGATTAATTGAATACATGGGTATTTTTCAATTAATCCCTCCACGATAGCCTTTGTCTGATCGGTGCTTCCATCGTTAACCACCACAATTTCTCCATGAACATCCAGTTGATCAAATGATTTTACTACGTTTCCCACTGCCGTAGAAATATTTTCTTCCTCATTTAAAGCGGGCATGATAACGCTGATTTTATATTGCATAAATTCTACCTGGGTTCTAAGGGATATTTACAACATGCTTCCTTCTAAAATACGTTGTTTCTGTTCTGGTTGAAACGGTGATTTATTAAATAAAATTTATATGCATGGGGGGATCGGCCTCTTCCTTAACAAGGATAGAGTTCTTGTGTTTTAAAGCCCATAAACATTCATTAACTTTATGTTGCAAACAGAGCGAGCCGCACATCGTTCTGGCATCAAATTTTTCCGAAGCTATCAAATTAACAACTTCCCAATAGCGATCACTCTGCCATATCTTTTTGAATGATGTATCAACAATATTTCCAATATGGTATTCCTTGTATCTATCGTTGAAAAGCATGCCGCAGGGGGCTACGAGCCCGGAACCAGAAAACTGCATGATAAAAGGAGGCCCATAGCATCGGCTATAATTTCGTTTTCCACCGCTTAAAATCTTAGACCACTTGGCCCTTACCAGGTATTTATCATCCGAATATGTCTCGGCTTTTTTTAATACATCAGCCATCTCATAATATTTTGAATAATCAACACCAAGACTGCCTGTTTCGTCATCACTGCAATGCTTAATGACAAGATAATCAACGCCAAGTTCTTTTCCTAATTTTGCTAATGGTATAATTTGGTCTACAAACTCCGGTAATAATACCATTTGCAATCCAAGTGTTACATCAAGATTTTTTTCCTTCTTTATTTTCACGCACGTTTTTATTATTTCAATCACCCTAGAATAGCACTCTTTTTCACACCCATGTATCCCCGTATATCTGTCAGCTTCTGCCGCAGAAATATTAAACCTGAGATAGGTTAAAGCCGCCAAAATCTGCTCTAATCGCTCCTCTTTTAACAAGTATCCATTCGTTCCCAAGGCCATATCCAGGCCATTTTGTCTGCCTCTTATAATAGCATCATACAAATAAGGAGAGCAGGTACTTTCCCCATCACTGACAAGGCTGATGGCTTTTACCCCGATTTCTGCTGCATCATCAAGAAATCTAAATATGACGTCCCTGCTCATCCTCTTTATATCGTTTGACTGAAGCATGCCATAACAATAAACACACCGGTATGTACAGGATCTTGTCAATGCACAATCAATAGTTATAGGAGCAATTCTTTCTCCATGTAACCATGCATCGACACGGTCTTTGTGCCAGGCAAGTTTATGCCCATCAAGGACTATCTCACCCATTCTCCCCACCCATTTTTCTCATCTTTTTATTTACTCTAACATGTTATTCCACGAATTATATTCTTTTGACCGTTGTACTCACACCCTGAGGTATCCTGGTTTTGGATCAGTAATCCAATCTTTTACCATTTTATTAAAATCAATTTTCCCCTCTTCATAGGGATCAAATACCTTCATGCTTATTAATTGCATAATTTTCTTGTCGTCATTGCCACAACAGTGCGAAGATCCCAGAAATTTGAAGTAATTGTTTACTCCGGTCGCAATAAATTTTACATTCAGGTTTTGCATTACCACATCATTTCGAATCTGTTCGATGGCACGAAAAACAAGGAAATTTACAATGGAATAGACAATCGGTATTAACCCTGTCATTGCCATACCCGCAGCAATACCGACAGTTCCCTGCTCCATCATGCCCATATTAAAAATTTTGTCAGGAAATTCTTCTTTAAATTGATCAGTAACTCCAAATCCCATATCACAAACAAGTAAAACAATCCTCTTGTCTTTTTTCGCATAAGGGATAATTTTGTTTACGATATCCTTTCTGCAATTTTTCATGGTATCATTCATAACGGTTCCCCATCTTGATTTCATCTTCCGTTGGAATGCGGAAATGGAATTTAGGAACGTTCTCCATACATTTTAACCCATATCCCTTCGTAGTATTCGCTATTAATACCTGGGGTACAAAGAGGTTCTTCTGGTTTTTTATCCACTTTTCAATGATGGAAATGATGCTCTTCATGTTATGCCCGTTGCAGGTTTTTACTTCAAATCCAAAGGCCTTCATTTTCCTTTGTAAATCATTCCTTCTTTCTTCCCCGGTTAAAACATTTTTCAAAAAGTCCATAGCTTGTAATTCATTGTGGTCAATGATTACCGTTACATTCGACAGCTTGTGTTTAGCCGCAAATTGAATTGCTTCCCAATTGGATCCTTCCTGCATTTCACCATCGCCAACTATACAATAAACCCTGTACGTTTTATTCTGCAATTTTGCCCCAAAGGCAATGCCCACGGCCATGGGCAGTCCATGACCCAGCGAACCACAACTTGCTTCCAACCCATTTTCCACACGACGTTCCAAACACCCGGCTAAATAACTTCCTTTATAAAAATTCTCCCAATCCTGACGTTTAATATACCCTTTGTCAGCAAGGATTGAATAGAGACCATAGCATCCATGCGCTTTAGAAAATACGAGACGGTCTCTTTCTTCCCATTGCGAGCAACTGGAAAGGTTCATTATCCTGTAATAAAGCGCTATAAGAATATCAACGCATGAAAGCGAGGGGGCAATATGCCCGGCTCCATTTTGAATAGCAATCTCTACTACGTCTTTGCGTATTTGATTTGCTTTTTTACATAATTGGACACTAAGCATCATCGTTGTTTCATGAAAGACATTAAAAAGTCATATAAAGTTGACATGCTCAGGTGGATGCCTTAATTGCCACAGATATCGATTTATTTCATCCATTCTGCAATTCACCCGACACTGGCTTGTATCGAGTGCTTCTTCTGTCCAGCGAACAGATTTAAGCCTTTTTTCACTCTCCCAAATTTCTTTAAATGAATTTTTATAAATATTACCATAAGCAAACCGTTCGTCGCCGAGATATGCGCTACAGCCCCAAACCGTCCCACCCGCATCGATGTAAGACCAGAAAGGAAGGGCAAGACACTGACGGTAACTTCGTTGCCCTTCATCCCATTTTTTCATTGTGTTAATACGGAATATCACGCTGAAGTTGCTATTATTAAAAGCACTTAACTTATCAGCTAAATGAAGATAATCACTATATTTTATATCTCTATACCTGGTCGTTCGGCTTAATGGGTGCTGTGAATATGGTTTTATAACCAAATAATCCATACCGATATCTTTAGCATTTTGAGCCAAATGTTCCGCCTCATGCCAATTTTCAGGCAAAAGCATGAGCTGCATACCCAGGGCACATTTATATCCCTTGTTTTGCCTTAATTCTGCAGCATAAGACATATTCTCTATTACCCTGCCAAAGTTATCAGGATTTGTTTTATGAATTTTTGCATAGGTTTCTTTCGTTGCCCCATTGATACTTACTTTTATCCAGGTAATATTTTCAAGAGTATTCCCAATAATATCTTTTTTAAAAAGCACCCCATTCGTCGTTATGGCAACATCAATACCTACGCCGCTTGTATGGTTGATTATTTCACCGATATCTTTGTGCATAAGCGGCTCACCTTCGCCTGCATACATGACACTCTTTAAGCCGAGTGATGCCATTTCTGCTAGCCTGTCTTTAAGCACCTCTTTATCCAGAAACCGCGATTGGTATTCCATAAAATCCAAAGCACAGTAAGTACACCGGTGGTTACAAGTGCCCGATGGAGATATTTCTGCATAGACAGGATAAATATTTTCCCCTTTTAACCAATCGCTTACCCTGGTGACATGATAGAAGAGTTTATGACTGTCTATGCGATACTTATCCATAATTTTCTTTTCGCAAATTTTCAGTATTAACTTGAGGCTAAAATACGACTACCTTTTTATAATACTTTCAATTGCATCATAAACCATTTTGGGTTCTATATAATTCATACACGATTTCTTTTGGATGCACCTCGGACTCAAACATGGTATACAATTATACTGAGTTTGCGGTAATAATTTTATGCCACTGGGTATATAGATTTCAGATGCAAGTGTAGGGCCGAAAAGTGCAAGTATCTTTTTGTTTAATGCACACGCTATATGTAAGCCTAAACTATCGTTGGTAACAAAGACATGGCAGGAATTTATCCACTCAAAGTATTCATCAATGTTTTTCAATCCCTGTTGCCAGGAGATCGTGTACTTATTACCAATAAGTTTTTCTAGTTCTTTCCAATATTCCATAGGCCATGACTTGTTAGGCCATTTTTTACCTACATCATAATTAAAGCCTATGTCATACGTAACGTTGGATTGCGGTTTGTATCCCAAAATACAACCCTCGCCCTGCCATTTTGCCCCTACCATCTCAAACAGGATTTCCTCCCAATGCTTTTTTGTTTTTTTCTTATACTCCTGATACATACAAATCTCTAATACGTGTTGAGAACCATCGTAGGCAAGAGCGACACCATTTTCCGGATCGAACCGGAAACCATATCGGCGCCAGGCATTAATGGAATCTGAAAAAGCACATACTCCGGGTACTTTTTCGAGATTAATGACGGTATCAAATCGCTCTGACTGTAATTGCAGCACAGAAGTAAGATCATACGAAAGTATTCTATGGACAAAGGGATTCCCTTTAAGGAGCAGAAATGCCTTTTCATCTACCAGCCAGGTAACGTGAGCATTTTTATATAGATGGAGCAGGACGGTACTCCTGAGGACATCGCCCAGGCTTGTTATCATCCCTATTTCACCATCAAGGGTTTCAGAATAACCAAGTTTAATAATTAAAACTTTTTCTTTTGACATAATTTACAGGATTATCCAAGATGTTGTTCTATGTAAGACAGAATACTTCAAATTTACAATCTCTCTTCGTATTGATAACCAATTGCTATTTTAACTCATTATCTTCTATAATTTTAATGAAAAAAATCGACAGCCTTTTTATAAACCTCCACGGTTTGTTTTGCTGCATATTCCCAATTAAAAAACCTGACTCGGTCGAGTCCCATCAACCTCATCTTTTGCCTTCGCTCATCGTCACTCCAGACTGACCAGATCGCCTCTGCCATCTCTTCCGGTGAGATAGGATTAAACAACACCCCCGCATCTCCTACGACCTCAGGAATTGAGGTTGCATTCGAGCATACTACTGGGCAACCGCACGCCATAGCTTCTACGAGTGGGATACCAAAACCTTCAAAAAGTGAAGGAAAAACCATCAACCGTGCAACGTTGTAAAGATAAGGAAGTTCGGCATAAGGAATATGTCCCAGGACATTTACCATATTACCCAGGCCAAGGCGTTCTATCTCCTTGAGTATTTCGCTACCCGGCCGGCCAACAATACTGGTAAAAACCAGTTCCCCATCAAAATGATATCGCTCCTTCATTAGCTTTAGTGCCAACAACAAAGTTTTGTGGTTCTTATGAGGCCACGTAGTAGCAGGGTAGTACAGAAAAGGCCTTTTTAAGTTATACTTAGATTTTATTTTTTCGGCGTCTTCAGGGTTATTAAGAACACGAAACTCAGGACCGCACCCTTCATAAACAACATCGATTTTATCATTATTTGTACCATATTTTTCGACAAGGCATTGTCTGGTATATTCAGATATGGCAATAATCCTTGTCGCCTCTTTGACAGAGGCCTTGTAAGTTGCCTTTCTTCTCCGTAATTCTGAAGCGGTAAAAAAATGGGGGTAAAACTCCTCCTGCATATCATGAAAAGTCAGCACCGAAGGGATTTTCAGTCCTTTCGGATTTACTACGGTAAAAGGATGATGAATAACATCAATGCATGCACGGGCAATTTTTGGACACAGGATATCAATATCCATAGTGGCCCGCAGAAGACCACGCACCAACCAATTCAGAGAAGGCTTGGCAAAATTGTAAGACTTTGTCTTGAATGCGGTATTGAATAAAGGAAACTCACGCACATTTTGTACATCGCAAAGGAGTGTAAAGTTGTTTTCGTGGTCAATTTCCTGTACATAATGCAAGAGATTCCTGAAATAGGTTTCAGTTCCACCAAAACCCCCAGGCAAAAAGCCGATTACGTTCAGGCCGACATTCATCCTTTTTACCTTTTCTTAAGAAGTTCCATTATGGATGCCAGCAGAAGGATCAAGTATTTCCAGCGCACGATTATAATCATCCGGAAAAGTCAGATTGAGATATTCTCCATTAAAAGTGAAGGGGCTCAAAATCTTTCCGTTGTCAATCATTTTCTGAAGCACATCGGTAATCTCAATCTCGTTTCTCAGAGAAGAAGGGGGAGTCTTTATGATGTAATCAAACACACTGCGATCAAGGAAGTAGTATCCCATCCCACAAAGATTGTTGGGAAGCACCTTCGGCTTCTCCACAACCCTGAAGATTTTCCCTTCTGAAATCTCTACTGAATAACTCCGTTGAATATCTTCAGGACAATTTGTTTCATAGACACCTACGCCAATTTCAAAGGTTGTGGGCAAACCAAAACTTCCCTTGCAAAGACAATCGCCCAGAACGACAATAAATTGATCACGAACCAGTTTTTCAGCACAAAGGAGGCCATTTGCGATACCTCTCAAATCATTCGGTTCGGCAAAAGACGCATGAATTGAAAGCGAAGAAACGTATTGGATAATTTCCTCTTTCTTATATTTTACAACAAAGATAAAATGGGAGGCAAAGGCAGACCAATAATCGATAATGTATTGAAGAATTGGCCGTCCCCAAACCGAGATCATTGCTTTCTGTTTTTCAAGAGTCAGGGGATAAGCCCTGCTTCCCTTTCCCCCGCAAAGGATGACACAGCTTGTTTTAGAAGGATTCATACCTCGATCAGTTTTTCCCATAAAAGACCTTTTGGTAGATTTCATTAAAGCCATCAAGTATCTTATTCTCATCAAAAACAACTTCTGCCGCCTGCCGGGCATGAGTCCCCATGATCAGGCGTTTTCTTTCAGAAGAAAGTAAGCTGTCCATCGCATGCGCAAATCCATGAATATCGTTTCTTTCCACAAGTATACCGGAATAGCCGTCTGAAATAAACTCAGGAATTCCCCCTACTTTTGAGGCAATAACAGGCCGGGCTGCATACATGGCTTCGCACAAAATTACTGGTGACATATTTTCCCATTGTTCGGGAATAATCAAACAATCGCACCCTTTTAGAAATGCAATAAATTCATTTCGGTTCAGCCGATCAAAAAACAAGACGCTCTCTTGTAAACCAAGGGCGCTGATTCTTGATCTAATCTGAGCTTCATAGGCCTCGTTGGCGTTTAATTTTGCAACAACGAGACGGGCTGTTGGATGAGAAGAAGCAATTTTTCCAAAGGCATCGATTGCAATATGCAGCCCCTTTTTGGGATCCATCCAACCTGAAAACAATATTGCAGGAAAAGAAAATTGAAAAGGCGCAACAGAATCAATGTGTTCATACTCAACAATCTGCGGAAGAATCTTGATTTTATGCTTTGATATGCTGCTCTTTTGAAGGATGTCTCCGGATGAGCGTGAAAGTACATGAAACAGAGAAATTTGCCTGAGAGAGGCACGAAGAAACTTTTTTCGCCAGTGATGGTAGGCTTGTTTCAATCGGTTTTCCGGACTACCATAGCACCCTGCACAGATACGTCCTTCCATTGCGACACAAAACTCCCCCGATCTATCAAGCGAAATTTTTGGACACATGATCCAGTAATCGTAAATAGACATAACCATGCGTATGCGAGTTAAATAATTGGCAAATAGTGCAGGAAAGAAAAGATACTTGCAATTATGGATATGAATAATTGAATTTGCCGGAAGACGGGAAAACAATGTAAATAGCTCCATACAGGCTATTGGGTCAAAGTGGGTAATGTCGGCAAGCATCTGCCCAACTTTCATTACCGATGAGGCGCTTCTGATAAAATAGGCATCCTGGTAAATTTCCGGCGATGAAGG
>JAUPKS010000208.1 GCA_030837315.1 Planctomycetota bacterium | reverse complement strand
TCGATATTATTGACTCGGAGGTCAGTAATTTTTAATTCGAGTGCATCTTTTATAACATCGTTAATACAAATATACTGCCCCTTCCTGACAGTTTTTCGTTTTGTTGCAAATGTAAGAAGATTTTCCACAATACGGGTACAACGCTGAGATGCATCAATAATATGCCTTAATCGATTCGCAGCGCTTTTTGACAAATTATCACCCATCAACATAAGTTCACTGAAATTCATAATAATTGACAGGGGATTATTCAGTTCATGAGCAACCCC
The DNA here is from genome assembly GCA_030837315.1 of Planctomycetota bacterium. GTDB lineage: Bacteria > Planctomycetota > Brocadiia > Brocadiales > Brocadiaceae > Brocadia. Next base: position 2,708 of record JAUPKS010000208.1, on the reverse strand, counting down.
AGAAATCATTGTCCCTACGCTACTCATCTTTTCAGCCTGAATAAGTTGTTCTTTCAATATCTTCTGCTCTGTAACATCATAACCAAATAAATTAATGTTTGAAATAGCATTCCACTCATCCTTAAAATATGTTATAATCCACAAAATGTCACGAACCTGATGATCCCGAGAAATAAAAGGAATTTCGATCTGCTCTCCCTTCTTACCACTCAAGAGCATCTGTATGTCATCAAATAATTCTTCTACTTTATCTTGTGGGATAAAAACATCAATTACTGATTTTCCAAGCATCTCTGATAATGTATAGCCAAACCGCTTCTCTATAGCGCGATTCACGAACACAATTTCTCCCTTAGATGTTATCGTAACCACATATACATTTGTATTTTGTATCAAGGCGTCGAGGAATTTCCGTTGATTATACATTTCTTTTTCAGTTTCATTCAACTTCAGCGTTTTTTCTTTTAACAAGCCTTTTAAACGTTCCTGATATTCAAATATTCTTTTTTCTAATGTCCGTCGCTCTGTCACATCACGAACAAATGCCCTGACCATATAATTATTTGAAATTGTATCATATTGAATTGAACACATTATTTCCGCATCTAATCGTTTCCCGCCATTTGTTAATAAAGTCATGACTAAATTATTGTCCTTCCGTGAGTTAACGGAGGTATCATACTGTTTCTTAATAATAGTACCATTGTCGTCAGCAACAAGATCAAATAAATACATAGAAGTCATTTCCGTTGCGCTATATCCAAGCATCTCTAATCCCATTTTATTTACATGCAGAAACCTTCCGTGACTATCCAACTTAAATATAATCTCCGGCGCATTTTCAACCAAGTCCCTGTATTTTTCTTCCGAGGCAGTAAGACTGTCTAAGAGCATAGCGTTCATCAGGGTAACGGTTATTTGTGCCGACACCTGACCTATAAGATTGCTATGGGCTTCGGTAAAGCAGGTGCAATTTTTACTAAGTATATTTATACAACCAATCAGGGCATTATTAATAAAGAGTGGATAAACCATGTATGATGTAATACCATCGTTTAATAGGTTTTTTTCATTATCACTCCCATTTTTGTACAAGTCATTCCTTACAATAATCTTATTAGACCGTGATACCTCCTGGTAAAGGAACTTTTCCAAAACAGTTTTCAACTCATAACCTCTATAGAGGTTATGTATATCTTTCCTCAAATCCAACAGATAGGTATAATATTCACCCGAAAGTTCAATCCTTGATACCAAACTAAAATAATCAAAGTTTATGATCTTTCTCAGTTCGAGACATAACGCATTACAAAAATCTTTATAACTCATGTGAGAGAGCACTAAATGGTTTATATTGAGGATGGTCTCTCGTTCCAGCTCCATTCTTTTTACCATACGATCCGTATCGCTTTTCTGAAATGCACTTTTTACTCCCTCTCTCAAGCTTTCCCAACGAATAGGTTTTGTTATACGATCATAAAAACCCAAACCAGACATCCTCGTTTCTCGGGTAATATCGGTACTGCCTTCCTTTGTTATCTGAATTACTACCACATGAGGATAAAGCCTTTTCAAACTTTTAACAGCAGCGAACGATTTCTCCGGTTCGTGCTCTGCATCTAATAAAATTACGTCAAAACCCTGTTTATCCTTCAATAATGCATATAAATCATCTTCATCGTTAACGAAATCAACACCACACCCCTCATGGGTAAAATGCCCTTGTAAAAAAGCGTATTCTGCATTTTTACCCCCCAAAGAAATAACCAAGAGTCTTTTCGTTATTATTTCATTTGTCATATTTAGTTCGTTTAATGTTTATGAATTCTAGGAATTTCAAGCGTATAATCAGATTCTGAAATGAAATCGTAATAATAAACTAAAACCATGATAATGTCATACGAAACTTAATTTCTATACTTCACTTAATTATTATAATTCCAAAATAAAACAATGCATGATTTTTATACATCTACTTCATTTTTTTTGCAATCAAAATATAGTAAGTAAGATACAAAATAATCTTATAACCAGTAAGGTAACCACCCCGCCCTTTTAAATCACAACGATTAAATACACTCTTAGCTAATAATTGCGCGAATTTTTGCTGCCTTCTTTTTCCCAATACCTTCCACGCGTGTAAGTTCCTGCTCGTCGGCAGCAAAGACATTTTCTACACTCCCAAAATATTCTAACATCCTTTTTGCCATCCTTGGCCCAATACCCGGCAATCCCTGGAGTAGATATAACTTCCTTGTTTGCATACGTTTGGGCTTTCTACCCCCCCTCTTTAAAGTATCATTCCTGCATTTGACATCATGAATCCCTGCTATTATCAATATCTCTGCCGTTCCCTGTGGCGTCTTTGAAAAGATTAAGGGTATTTGCCAAGAAATAGATAATGAGACGATCGCCCCCTTGATGGCTTGTGGATCAACTTGGCAACCACTATGAAATAAGCCCATTCCTTCTATTACCATAAACTGTATTTCTGCATATCTTTTTAAACGGGACGCTTGAGAAAACAACCGCCCGTCAATAATGGACAAAACAAAGTCTTTTGTCGTCTTTCGTTCAACAGCAATACGTTTATTGATCAGATAATCACCAATGGACAGACACTTTTCCTCTACAACAATATCCTCGTGCGCCCGGAGTGCCTCTATAATTCCAACACCTCTTTCGCGATGGTCAACTTCTATGATGAT
>JAUPKS010000207.1 GCA_030837315.1 Planctomycetota bacterium | reverse complement strand
GTATGGCTGAAAATGGCATTCACCACAAGGTGATTGGTGTTGCATTTGATGGTTTGGGTTATGGAGACGACGGCAATTTCTGGGGCGGTGAATTTCTCGTTGCAGACCTTTCTGGATATGAGCGGGCTGGCCATCTCGATTACGTGCCTATGCCCGGAGGTGAGCAGGCAATTAAGGAACCATGGCGCATGGCGATTTCGTATCTTCATCACATGTATGGTAATGATATTCACCTGCTGCGCCTTTTCAATACATCAAAGTTTATAAAAGAGAAGAATGATACATTAGAAATACTATGTAAAATGTTGTCCCGGAAAATTAATTCACCATTAACATCGAGCATGGGAAGGCTATTCGACGGTGTAGCTTCTTTACTTGATTTACAGCATTCCGTCAACTATGAAGGACAGGCAGCAATAAAGCTAGAATCCATTGCTGATGAACACGAAACTGGATATTATTCCTTTGTTATGAATACCAATGAAGTGAAAAGTTACAACGTGCCCCTTATCATTCAATGGCAGCCCGTAATCAAAAAGATAATAGAAGATATGCACCATAAGACCGCAATTCCCATAATTTCGGCAAAATTTCATAATTCGATAGTAGAAATGATTGTTCAGATATGCACAATGCTCCGCAACCGCAAAGGTATTAACGATGTTGTATTATCAGGTGGAGTATTCCAGAATAATTTTCTCTTGAGCCACCTTATCAAAAAACTTAAATTACAAGATTTTACTGTGTATGCCCACAAAAAAGTCCCTTGCAACGATGGTGGATTATCATTAGGACAGGCCGTAATTGCCAATGAAAGGTATAAGACATGTGCTTAGCCGTTCCCATGAAACTTATCAAAATTAACGGCGTTACGGGCATAGCTGAACTTGGCAATCTGCAAAGAAAAATTGGGCTTCTTCTTGTGGAAAATGCAAATGTTGGGGACTATGTGATCGTCCACGCAGGTTACGCCATTCAGAAACTGGATGAGGAAGAGGCTCTCAAGACAATTTCACTGCTTGAAAGTTATCTTGAAAAACCGCCGGATGCGAAATGAAAAGGATATGAAATATTGTGAAAATTACTTCAATCAATGAATATTTTCAATGAAATACATAGATGAGTTTCGTGATGGTGCTATAGCAATTGGTTTATATAAAAAAATTGCTAGCCTTATTAATGGCCACGATGAAATCACCATTATGGAGGTATGCGGTAGCCATACGATGTCCATTTATCGATACGGATTAAAAAAATTGCTTCCATCAAATATTAGACTGCTTTCCGGGCCTGGATGTCCTGTATGCGTAACGTCTGTTAGCTATATAGACACTGCTATAGCCATCTCACAAAATACTTCCACCAATTCAAACAGTGGTCGTGATGTGTTAATAACAACATTCGGCGATATGATGCGTGTACCCGGCTCGTCTTCAAGCCTTGAAAAGGAAAGGGCTAAAGGTGCTTCAGTAACAGTGGTTTATTCGACCCTTGACGCATTACATCTGGCTGAAAAACATCAGGATAAAAAAGTTGTGTTTCTTGCTATTGGTTTTGAAACTACAGCGCCAACAATTGCCGCATCCGTTATCGAGGCAGAAATGCGGGGGTTAAAAAACTACTTTGTCCTCACTGCACATAAAGTAATGCCACCGGTTATGAAGGCGCTCCTGACAGATAAAGAACTGAACCTTGACGGCTTTCTCTGTCCGGCACACGTAAGCACTATTATCGGATCAAGACCGTATGAATTTATCGCCAGAGATTTTCATATTCCATGCGTTATTGCCGGTTTTGAACCATTAGATATCCTGCAGGGTATATATATGCTACTTAAACAAATTGTAAAAAAGGACGCAAGCGTTCAGATTGAATATTCGAGAGTGGTAAAGCGAGAAGGGAACCCAGCTGCCTTAGATTTACTAGATAAGGTATTTGAGCCGTGTGATGTCGAGTGGCGTGGGCTTGGCTTTATACCACAAAGCGGGCTTAAATTGAGAAGCCAATACGAACGATTCGATGCCCTCACGTTAATGCAAAACAAATCCAAAATCAGAAACCTGTCCTCGGCCTGGATCGGGGATCCGAAATCAGAAATTCATGGCTGTATGTGCGGTGATATTCTCAGGGGCGTAAAAACACCTTCTGAATGTAAACTCTTCAAGAATGTTTGTAATCCTGAACATCCTGTAGGGGCATGCATGGTCTCCAGCGAAGGGACTTGTGCTGCCTATTATAAATATGGTGAAACCGAATCCTAAAAGGACAGAACCGCTAAGCGATTTACCATTTACGATTTCTGAATTACGCTTTTTAAATCTAAAATCGTAATTCGTAAATTGTAAATATTTAAAACTAATATCGTTACTACTTTGATTTACAGTTAATTGTATTATAGATTTTAAAATGAAAAAGGACAAAATAACCCTTGCTCATGGCAGTGGCGGAAAATTAACCCATGAGCTTGTAAAACAAGTCTTTTTACCCTGCTTCAACAACAAGGCGCTTTCCCTTTTAGGCGACTCTGCGCTCCTGAATATTAATGGGACAAAATTGGCTTTCACAACCGATTCTTACGTGGTCAAGCCCTTATTTTTCCCCGGCGGCGATATTGGAATGCTTGCAGTAAACGGTACCATAAACGACCTTGCTGTCGTGGGTGCAGAGCCAATGTTCCTCTCTGCCGGTTTTATTATAGAAGAAGGGTTTGAGTTATCGCTTCTTGAGAAGGTTG
>JAUPKS010000206.1 GCA_030837315.1 Planctomycetota bacterium | reverse complement strand
TGCCCGTGGGGCAATGAAGGGTTGGCACAAGCACGGGATTTGTGCAGAAACGCTCTGGCCATACAATCAGCTTAAACCAGATAGTATCACGACTGATGAGCGATTGAGGGATGCAGCAAGGCGTCCGTTGGGCGCCTATTTCAGGGTTAACCATAAGGATTTGGTTGCCATGCATACCGCTTTGGCAGAAGTGGAAATTCTTTATGCAACTGCTCTTGTACACGATGGCTGGAATAAAATTGGTGCCGATGGAGTAATCCTGCCTAATGGTAAGATTCTTGGTGGACATGCCTTTGCTATTGTAGCCTTTGATGACCGCGGTTTTTGGATTCAAAATTCCTGGGGTGAGGATTGGGGGCAAGGAGGCTTTGCCTTAATTACGTATGATGATTGGTTGAACCATGGTACCGATGTCTGGGTAGCCCGATTAGGCGCTCCGGTTATCTTGCGCACACCGGAGGCTGTCGCTGCCAGTCAGTCAGCTATAGCTCGACAATCAGAAACGTATGTCTATCAGGACCTCCATTCCCACATCATTAGTGTTGGCAATGATGGTCTTCTCCGGGAAAGCGGTACCTATGGTACATCAGAAGCCGAAGTTGCTTCAATCTTCCGTGAGGATTTCTCACGGATTACAAAGGATTGGAGCAAGAAGAGAATCCTTCTTTATGCCCACGGAGGGCTTACCAATGAATATTCTGCTATACAACGTGTTGCAGATTACCGCACAGCATTATTAGAATCCGAAGTTTATCCGCTTGCATTTATCTGGAAGAGTGATTTTTGGACGACATTGACCAATTTACTGAAAGATGCGGTGAGCAGGCGGCGTCCCGAAGGTTTTATTGACGCGTCAAAGGATTTTATGCTCGACCGGTTAGACGATGCATTGGAGCCAGTCACTCGAATGCTTGGTGGTAATCTCATATGGGGTGAAATGAAAGAAAATGCTTTGGGTGCAACAGGTGAATCGCAGGGCGGTGCGCGTATCGCAATAAAATATCTGGCAGAATTATTATCAAAAGACCCATCTGTTGAGCTTCACGTAGCCGGGCATAGTGCCGGAGCTATATTTCATGCACCTCTTATTCAATTGTTGACCGAACAAGGGAAGATAACATCAGGTCCATTAAAGGGGAAAAAAGGCTATGGACTTAAGGTCTCCTCATGCACCCTTTGGGCGCCAGCATGTACGATAGAATTATTCAAGCAAACCTATATGCCAGCAATTCAAAACGGAGGTATTGGGAGATTTGCCCTTTTTACCCTTACGGACAATGCTGAACAGCATGATCATTGTGCATCTATTTATCATAAATCACTTCTCTACTTAGTATCCAATGCCTTTGAAGAAAAACCGCGCATCCCTTTATTCCGCGAAGGAGAAGCAATCCTTGGTATGGAAAAATTTATTAGAGATGATCAGGATATTATGAAGCAGATCGGCACCAAAAAATTCCAGTGGGTTCTCTCACCGAACAACGCCGATACGGGTTCTCCGGATCATTCAACGTCAAAAAGTCATGGTGATTTCGATGATGACAGGGCGACGCTCCATGCTACACTTGCCCGTATCCTTCAGGAAACGAAAGTAGCGGTCACATTTGCTATTCACCGTTCTGCATCTTCTTTAAGGAATAGGCGACACAGGCTTATGTAAAAATTACGAAAACACAGAAATATTCTGAAATGGACAGATGAAAAGGGGGGAATTGATATGCACTTTGGCCATAAAGTAAAAACGTATTCAAATGGATTTTTATTGTTTGCATTAAGACGCATATGGCAGAAGCTGTAAACAGGCCAATTAGTGGGGCAAATTGGCCTAATTTCTGGGTGTTTAGATCTTCAGGTGAAATATTAGATAGTGCAGAAAAGTGGAAACCAGGGAAAACATATAAAAGTATTTTTAAAAACATCTCCTAATTTAAATATTGAAACAAGTGTGTTATTGCGGTTTAAAATTGAACTTCTGTCCTCCTATCGCCGCCTCATACATTAAACCAATTTTCGACAGGGTAAAGATTGCTACACCATGATCATAATCGGCATCGGTAGAAACGCCAGCAGTTGAAGCAACTGCAGAGGCTTGAGCGCCGGGTTTAAAGGTTCCTTCCTTGAAATCTTCAAGGGTTTCTTTGTCTTTGAAAAATATAATTTCACTGTATGTTTGTCCGCCAAACTGTAAGCCAAGAGTCACCTGTGTCATGCTTGCAGTGCCAATAAAATTATCTTTCTCGTACACTTCACCAGTTCCATGGGCTGCTCCAATACCGAAACCACCTTTTGTAATAGCCGGGAATACCGTATAACCATAAGCTTTTTCAAAATAGTCTGTTAACTGCGGATAGTGAATTTTAAAGTTTTTGACAACTTCTTCAACCATCGTATGCAATGACTGCTTCCCTTTTACCGGCGAAACTTTTACTGGTTCATCTTCTGCCGATGGTTTCCAGCCTGCGTAACCATGTGCAATAAGTAGTGAAGTAGTGCTCATAATAAAAAATACATTAATACAGAATTTTTTCATACGTTTTCATCCTCTTTTCTTGTTGATAAAAGTTAAATGTCTTAAGATTTCGATAATCGTCGGAAATTCTGAAAACTAAGAATTACTATTTCGTTCTTTTCACGATCAGCACGGACATGTATCCCCGTCCACTGCCTTTTAATGATACAAGATCACACGTAAGAAACGCGTCTTTTTGTCCGATATAAGAGGCAAATAAGGCATTATCTGAGAGCCTCATCTCTTCGAGTAATTGAATCACCTCATCCAGCTTCTTGGCTACCTTCATCATAACCACGGTATCGAACGCTTCTAAGATGGGACGCAATTCCGTAATATCTCTTGGTACCGGAATTACAGCCAGTCGTTCATCGCCCGTCAGGAGCGGATAATTGGCCATACACGCAGCGGCATTGTACGAAGTAATACCAGGGATTGTATGGATCACATGGTCTGGCAACATGGTGCTTAGATAACGCAACAAATAAATATAGGTGCTAAATGTCAATGGATCCCCTAAGGTTAGATAAGCAACATCGTATCCTTTTGAAACTTCGGTATGAATCTCTTCGGCAGCTTTGAGCCATGCAGTATTAAGCACCGATTTATCCTTTGTCATCGGATAGACCTGTTCGATTACCCTTTTCTCTTTTACATGATCCTTAACAATCTCCAATGCAAGACTGTCTTCTTTGACGTCAGGCTTTGGTACATAGATGCAGTCCACCCTCTGAATGGTGTGAATCGCCTTCATCGTGAGGAGTTCTGGGTCGCCGGGGCCCAAACCAATACCGTAAAAATTACCAGGTTTCATTTAATATTTTTTTATAATTACTACAGATGCACCAGTTGTTTTTAGATGTACCGCAGAGACCAAATCTGTTTCACGAATAGATTCTTCCGGAAGGGAAAGATTTTCACACACAAACATCTGTCTCTCAGGAATTCCACTTTTTAATAAGTGGCGTGCAATAACGGCAGGGGTATTTTTATGGTCTGTCAGGATTCCAACCTTAGTATATTCCCTGACCTTTTTAATGAGTTGTGCATATTCGTTATTTCTGCCGTGTAAACTCATAAAGCAGGCGTCGTCCCAACTTTCCCCGACAGCTGCAAAGGCAAGTTGCATGCTGCTGATACCCGGGATGATTAGACAAGATTCGCGTCCCATCTTTTTTACAATCATCTTGGTATAACTGAAGAAACACGGGTCGCCACTCACCAGTACCACAACCTGTCTCGTAACACTCCAGTCGGCAATCCTATTTACCAGGACGCTATAATTCTTCTCCAGGACTATCTTTTCGGCATCCACACCAGGGAAGAGTTTCAATAATCGCCTGCTGCCCACAAGAATGTCGGCCTTTTTAATGTTGTAAAGGGCCTTCGGTGAAATATAAGCCTTTAACCCCGGACCACAACCTACGATGATGACTTTGTTTTTGTTAGATTCAGCCATGTCTGAGCACCATCAGAAATACCCACCATTGAGCCCTTCATATCAAACAAAATAACCCCAGCCTCTGCAGGGACAAGCTGATGTTTGCCATTACAAAATTGCAATACTTTAGCCTCAATCCTGCTAGCAACATCATTCATAATAGATAAATACTTATACTCTCTTAATATTTCAACGATTCCCTCAACGGTCGAAACCTCTTTTAGGCTATTGAGTAATATATTTGATAGGGGGGTGCCTTCAATGGTAGTATTACCTTGTAAAGAATCGTTGTTTTCGGCAAGTTCCTCTATAGGGGGCCGGCTTCTTGCTTCGGACTTCTGACCCCTATTTTGTACTTGCTGCTCTATGATACCTATCAGAATATCGTTTGCAGGCTTGGAGAAGGCGCTGTGTGTATGAAAATCGCCACGCAATAACTTTACCAACTTACCCGGATGTCCTGCAAGTATGATCTTTTTAAAATGCCTTTCCCGGGCTGCATTTAGCATAAAGCCCACAAAATTACTTATCTGAATAATTTGGTCTTTTGGGATACTAACCAGATTCAACATAGAGCGCTCACCCAAACTGCCTGGTACCAGCACCACCGTTTCATATCCAATGCCGCCGGCAATATCAAGTCCACACAACAGAGAAGTTTTGAAGGCATCTTCTGACATGGGCCGTACAATCCCTGTTGTACCAATAATAGAAATGCCTCCCATGATACCAAGCTTGGGATTGAATGTCTTCTCGCCTAAAACCCTTCCATTGGGCACGGAAATTACGACTTTAGCGCCCTTGCTATGACCAATAACTTCTCTTACTGCATTTTCGATCATGCTTCTCGGTACAGGGTTAATCGCTGCATATCCCACGGGTACCTGTAATCCCGGCTTTGTGACACGGCCTACGCCTTCGCCGCCATCAATCTCAATAGTATCGTTAAACGTTCGTTCAACTCGTGCATGCACCTTACATCCATTGGTCACATCAGGGTCGTCCCCCGCATCCTTTTGAACTGCACAATCTGCAGAATTGTCCGTTACTTGTTTGTCGATTATTTTAAGTCTCAGCGTAATGCCTGCTGGCGTATCAATTTCTACCTCATCAGGAATTTTTCCTTTAAATAACCCGATTGTGGCCGCCTTGGCCGCGGCAGTTGCGCAACTTCCCGTTGTATAGCCAGTTCGTAAAGACATATGAAACCAGAAGTCAGAACTCCGAATAAAAGAATATAGGTGAAAAATTTAATTTCTATGCCGGATTCTGACCACTGACTACTGAATGCTTAATATGTTTGCGAAATAAATGTTATTGTGCAACAACCCCTAAGCGGTTTCTTCACTTTCGCCAAATTCTTTTGCTAACTTAATGATAGCATTAATAATCGCTACAGCCACGGCGCTGCCACCCTTCCTGTTTGTATTCGTTATGTATGGAATTGAAATATCCTTCAGTGCATGCTTTGCCTCAACTGCCCCAACAAAGCCCACAGGAATACCTATTACCAGGGCTGGTTGTGCTAGTCCCTTTTTTATCAGGTCAATAAGCTCAAATAGGGCAGTGGGGGCATTGCCAATGACTACAATTCCGTCTTTCATCTCATCTGTAGCTTGTTGCATAGCCACGATGGCACGGGTTTTACCTAACCGTTTTGCCTCTTCGATAACGGATTTATCGGATATTTTGCACACGATCTTCCCTCCGAGTTTTTCAACAGGCCCCTTGGTGATCCCGGCTTTTACCATGTTCACATCGGTAATAATGTTTTTCCCGCCTTTTAATGAACGGATGCCCGTTTCAACGGACAGGGGATGAAAAACCAGATTGTACGCATATTCTGTGTCGCCTGTTGCATGGATGGCGCGCTGAACGATTGGCCTGTGCAATTCAGGTATCGATTTCAAATTAACCAGGTTGTCAATGATTTCAAAACTCTCGTCGGCAATGGCCTGTGGTTGTTCAATACGTTGTCTGCTTCCGTACTGTTTTTCTGTCAATACCTCATGAATGCGATCTGCTGCGATTAAGGCAATTCGCTCATCGGCTCCAATATTATTAGAATAGATAAACTCGATATGAGGATAGTTCTTTTTTTCTTCTTCAATCATTTCAGGGATGTCTTTAAAGACGTGATTCCCTTTAAATAGCAACAATGGCATCACGACAATGCGGCTTGCACCTCTTTCCACGATTTTCTTTACGACTTCAGAGAATGGCGGTTCTGCCAGCTGAAGGAAGGCTGCCTCTACCATATCCCACCGGTTCATCGCGCGAAGCATGTCTACCACTTTAAATAATCCATCATTGCCACTGCTTACTTTACTGCCATGCGAAATTAAGATAACACAGGTTTTCATTTTTTCCTTTCAATAATCTGGCCTGGATTTACAGGATATTATAGTGTTACCGCGTAAAAACATCTCTTTTTTGAGAATTCATCAAATGAAATTTTCTACGCAGCCTCATGTTTTTGAATACGATCAAAATGAGTGGCAATAAGATCTATAATCTCTCCGGAGCTATTGCACGTTACCAGATGTGGACGGAGTTCCGTCGCATTGGGCATACCCATGATGTACTTTACGGCATGCTTTCGGAAAAGGATAACGCCAATATCCTGTCCATAGTATTCAAGCATATGTGATAGATGTCGTTGGATGAGTTCAATCTTATCCTGGTATGACACCTGATCTCTGTCTTTATGCTGAAAAATCCATGGATGGCCGATGGCGGCCCGCCCGATCATTACTCCATTGCATCCAGTATCGCATTTAATGCGCTCAATATCTGCCACACATTTTACATCACCATTTCCAAGCACAGGGATCTTTACTGTCTGCCTGACTTCTGCAATTGCGTGCCAATCGGCCTTGCCATTAAAGAATTGCGACCGTGTACGACCATGAACGGCAATGAGAGAGGCGCCGTTTTCTTCGAGAATTCTGGCTACCTCTAGGTAATTCTGTGACTTGTTATCCCATCCCAACCTAATCTTCCCCGTTACGGGAACGTGGAGTACCTTTGTGAGTTTATTGAATATACGGCCTATCTTGGCTGGGTCTTTGAGAAGTCCTGCGCCAGCCCCTTTGCCGGCTATATCGGATACCGAGCAACCCATATTCACATCGATAATGTCCGGTCCCAACTGCTCTATTATGCGACAGGCCTCAACGATTTTATCCTCATCATTGCCGAGAATCTGAAAGATAACGGGTCTCTCCGCTGGCAGAAAATTGAGCAGCTTAAAGGTCTTTTGGTTTTTCCATAGTATCCCGTCCATGGAAATTACCTCAGTGTAATTCATTGACATGCCAAATTCCCGGCAGATGAGCCGAAATGGAATATCAGAAAACCCCGCCATAGGAGACAGAATCAAATCGCCGTATATGGGAATATTTCGCACAAAGAAACGAGGGGTCATACTATAATATAGTTTTGTAATATTTCGTTTTTTAACAATCTATTATTTAAATACATTTTTATCAAACACAATTTCGTTTCTAATTATACCATAGACACGGTAAATATCATTTGTTTTTTTCAGCATAATACGGTATTTTACTATTGCTACATTTCATTCTTTATTCTGGATTCTGACTACCAACTACTCAATGGTTTTCGCATATGCTTACGCAAACTGAATTATTAACAAAAAAAGGCGCATATATCCAGCAGATGTTTGGCTCAATTGCCAGGGTATACGACCTTTTAAACACCATTTTAAGTTTTAACTTTGACAAGAGCTGGCGCAAGTTTGCTGTGAAGGTAAGCAATGTTGCTCAGGACTCAAGGGTTCTGGATGTTTGCACCGGTACGGGCGATCTGGCGATTGCTTACTCCAGGGTTTTAAACGGAAGTGGAAGGGTTATTGGGAGTGACTTTTGTCACGAAATGGTGAGACTGGCAGACCGCAAGCTGAAGAAAAGGAATCTTTCAGGTAAAATAAAAGTCATCGAGGCCGATACGTTACATTTGCCATTTCAAGATAATTACTTTCAGGTCTCTGCCGTGGCGTTCGGAATCAGGAATGTGGCTGATCTGAGGGCCGGCATTACTGAGATGATGCGGATAACCGCACCGGGTGGGTGTGTTGTAATCTTAGAATTCTCGCAACCGACAAATCCCGTCTTTAAGGCGATCTATTATTATTATTTCAAAAGAATACTCCCTTTCGTTGGAAAACTCATCTCACGCAGTAAGTACAATGCCTACTCCTATCTCCCGTCATCCGTATTAAACTTTCCCGATCGGTATGGACTGCGGGCACAGATGGAATGCTGTGGGCTAGTAAATGTGAAGATTTACTCAAGAACATTGGGTATTGTTACCGTCCATGTCGGTCAAAAACCTTGTAATTAAATAACATCAATAGACTTGACTACCCTAAGTAAATTTTGTATTATGTATTACGGTTTAGCTAAATTTGGGACGCTGATAAGCGCAGATTATCAGGATTCAAAAATTAAACGACAAAGGCATTGTTTGTGTACATCTGTGAAGATATGAGTCGTACTGTACTAATTTATTAATATTTCTTTTTTCGCATCAAATTTCAACATCATAATAAATTGCGCTTAAGCCAGATAGCGCGTCATCTCAAACACTGGGGAATAGTGCAACGGTAGCACAAATGACTCTGGATCATTTAATCTAGGTTCGAATCCTAGTTCCCCAGCCAATTAAATCAAGGGTTTCAGGTACTTGATACATTTCTGTCTTCCCCGACTATGACCAAATTGTGACCGACTTTTAAGACCTGGATGTCATCCCTCAAGCTTTCTGGACAATGATGGGCGTACCTCTGTGTCATGCTTATGTCATAGTGTCCTAACAGTTTGATATTTTGTCAAGATCAACACCTCTTTGTGCTAATCGTGTCGCAAAGTTGTGTCTCTGGTCGTGAGAATGGAAACCATGAATTCCAGCCCCCCTAAAGCAATCTTAAATGCTATACTAGATCATTGAAACAGTGTTCAATACCCCAACGGAGCAAGTAGTTTGTGATGACCATTTTGGCAGATGCGCGGAGATTGTTGGTAATAAGGATGTGATACTTGTTGTCGTCATCCTTATTCCATTTGCCAAAAATGACTACAAACTTGATAGGTACATCACAATCTTTCAGCTTTGACTAATACGAAAGCTTTGTGAGTAGAGGTAGTAAAGTTATATAGCGAAATGAACGATTTTTTACTTTCT
>JAUPKS010000205.1 GCA_030837315.1 Planctomycetota bacterium | reverse complement strand
GCACTTCGTTAAAGATTCTTATTTCTTGAATTATTGTTTAGATGTGGATTCAATGATCTGTTAAAAACCTAACTATATTTTAAAGCAGAGGAAAGCAGGTTCTTTTGTGTAATTTATGATATATGATTCTATAGAAAAAGATCATTAGAACATAAAAATAAAAAAGAAATACTGTAGGGACACGGCGCACCGTGTCCCTACATTTGAACAATTTGGCAGAGCAACGTCCAATTCCATCCCAGCGATAATACGGTCGTTCAATGCGGTAGCAAAAAAACGGATCAATGAAACCCGAAAATCCTAATCCGAACGAGTCGGAAAAGACAAAATCAGAAGCACGAAATTCGTGAGGCACCCCTGTCAGGGTTTTAAACCCGGACAGGGGTAATATTTTTGCTCGATTTTGCAAACATATTTATCCGAAATAAAGACGAATTAGACAAAATCAGGCAATATATTATCAACAATCCTTTGCGCCTTAAATCAGTTCCTTTCGTGTTTTGTAAAATCTCTGTTGCATTTGGTGTTCAAACTATGTACCCTGTTAACGGCTTCATACATCGGGGATGACGGATGATCAACCAACCATTTTTCAGGCAGAAAAACCTATGAGGAAAATAGCACGGAGTGCCCTTTTATATACCATGCTGAAATTCGCGCCTCGTTTCCTTTGTCTCGTGGTAGGTTTGCTTGCTGTTCTCAGGCCAATGGACAGGTTATACGCTCAAAATATGCAATCCGGAGATTACCATCCCCAAACTCCAGTATCCAGCAGCCAATCCGCTTCTACCGCTCCGGTTGTAACAACGGGCGCCGCTTCGAGTGTAACATATAATTCAGCAATATTACGCGGAACAGTAAATGCACATGGATTATCAACGACTGCATGGTTTCAATACCAGATTGTCAACGGGCCATCCAAAAATACCGTTTTAACACAGACGATAATTGGAACGAGCGATACAGAAGTAAGTATCAGGATCATTGAGCTGCTTCCGGGTGCGACATATTACTACAGGCTTGTAGCAAAAAACGATACCGGTACTACGTATGGAAACGAGCTGTCACTTACCACAGCAGATGTCAATACATCTGCTATTGCAACAGAAATAACCCGGCCCGTTGGCGCAATAAGCATTAACAGCGGAGCATACTGCACCAACTCTTTAACCGTTACCGCAAACCTTTCTGCCACAGATAATACCGGTGTTACGGGTTATTATCTCTCGGTAAATGCCACGCCTCCTTCACAACATACTGCCGGCTGGACATCTATAACGACAACTACCATTTACGAAGAAGATGTTTCTTATACCTTAAGTAACATTGACGGGAGGAATACGGTGTATGCCTGGTATAAGGATGCTTCCGGAAACATATCAGATACAGCCAGTAATTCTATTGTTGTGGATACAACACCTCCAACAATAACCATTGCCAACCCAACATCCGATCAAGCCTATACGACTACAAACGGTACGATAAGCCTGAGTGGGAGTGCTTCAGATAACTCAAATGAAATAAACAGCGTATTATGGACTAATAGCAGGGGGAGAAGTGATAAAGAAAGGCATGCGATCGATTGGACTATTCCGGATATAGATCTATCAAAAGGGGATAATGTAATAACGGTAAAGGCTATCGATAGTGTTGGCAATACGGGCATAGCGACGATAACGATAACGTTTACCGCCGACAACACCGCACCTGTCGTGAAAACAGGGCCTGCATCGAGTATAACCACTGATTTGGCTACACTGAGCGGAACGATAAACCCCATGGGATTATCAGCAACGGTTTGGTTTCAATACGGTACGAGCAGCGGGTCTTACAGTGGCACAACATCAATCCAAAGTATAGAACATGGCTCAAATACTATACCGATAAGCAATCGGATAAGCGGATTGCAGACAAGTGCGACGTACTATTACCAGCTTGTTGCCCAAAATAGCGTTGGCACTGCTTCCGGAAGCGAGATGATATTCAAAACATTGCCACCAAAAGGCAAAATTTATGGGAATGTGGTGTGCCTTATAAAAGGTGAACCTGTTGAGTTTGCAAAATTAAGGCTCAAAGGAACAGGGGCGAGGAAAAAATCTCTTCAGATAACACATACTGATGCACATGGATTTTTCGCATGTGATGATTTAGACGCAGAGACGCACGACATCTCTGTAACGAAAACGGGTTTTAAGAGTTTCAGCCAGGCAGTAATGCTTAAAGAGGGCGAGGAAAAAAAGATTGAAATTAAATTAACAAGAACGGAAGAAGATAAAAAACCGGAAAAAGATTCAAGAAATGACCAACAGAAGACAAACTAAACTTCGTAAATTTTTCTGTTCCCGCTTCCTTCTCCACGCATTATATGTCTTCTTCATTTGATTGATATCCCCGGATATATATTCTTCATATACCACTAAAATCAATTATCCTTGACAACCGCGATGTCCTGTGTTACGCTTTGCTACTATTAAAAGTTATAATTTGTTGTGAGGTATTACGTTATGATTCCAGAGCATTTAAAATATGCAGCAACGCACGAATGGTTTTTTTGGGATAACAAGGCAGTCACGGTTGGTCTTACAAAATTTATTGTTGATGAACTTGACGACCTCTTATTCCTGGATCTCCCGAAGGTAGGAGAAGAAATCCTGTCGGGTATCTCCTTTGGAGAAGTAGAATCATTAGATAAGCTGCTTGATATCACATCGCCCATGGACGGTGAGATCATTGCAGTTAACGAACGTCTTTACGAAAACCTGAATACCTTAACTGATGATCCTTACAATCATGGCTGGTTAATAAAATTCGTAACAAAAGAGACGCATATCCTCAAAGAATTATTGAGTGCAAAGGAATATCTGTCGCACATTGGTAAAACACATCACTCTTCCCCACTTAAACAGCGAAAACGACACTCCAAAACTATGAAAGGGAAGCGGCGGAAATAGTCTTTTTTATGAATTCCATCCATAATCGCAGACTCGTCATTTTAACTGAAGGAAGGCTTGATGTCTTCGGTGCAAAAACTGCTGTTAGCATCATTCGCTATTGCAAAGAAGACGTGGTTGCTCTTGTAGACCGTGTTAACGCAGGGAAAAATCCCGAATCGATTATCGGAATCGGGGAAGGAATCCCCATTGTCAGTACCGTCGGGGAGACATTACATCTTAAACCCACGGCACTCCTTATTGGCATTGCACCTCCCGGCGGCATGCTGCCAGCCGAATGGCGCAAACACATCGTAGATGCTTTAAAAAACAGGCTCCATATTATTAGCGGCCTCCATTGCCATGTGAGCGATGACCCTGAATTTCGCCAGCTGGCACACGATCATCAGGTGGAAATCTGGGATGTCCGTAAACCTCCAGAAGATATTCCCCTCGGCACCGGAAAGGCAAAAGAGACAAAGACATTACGTATCCTTACGGTAGGTTCGGACTGCAATATAGGGAAAATGGTGACTTCGATTGAAATTACAAATACCGCTAAGAAGCGGGGTATTAACGCGTGCTTTGTGGCCACAGGACAGACGGGAATTATGATCGATGGCAGCGGAATTGCCGTGGATCATGTCATTTCCGATTTCATTTCCGGTGCTGCGGAAAAACTTGTGCTCGACCGCGCCCACTATGAACTTTTAAGTATCGAAGGACAAGGTACCATCGTACATCCGGCGTATTCTGGTGTTACCCTTGGCCTGCTGCATGGTTCCGCCCCACAGGGCCTTATCTTGTGCCATCAACCGACACGGAAGACGTTGCGGCATTTCAACGATTTTCCCATTTTGCCTTTCCCTTACCTGATCGAACTCTATGAAAAATTGGCGCAGCCTGTTCACCCTTGTAGGGTGCTTGGCATTGCACTCAACTGCTTTGGTATGTCTGACCATGACGCCTTACAGGAGATTCTAAAGACGGAGAAGGAAACAAAACTTCCGGCTACTGATCCCATCAAGTTTGGTGTGGACAAATTGGTCGATAGCATCTCTTTCCTCTTACCATGAAACTTACTTTTCGTCCCTTAGATTTAAAACTGAAGCACACCTTCCAGATTGCCAGAGAAACCCGCACTATTCAAAACAATGTCATCGTTTTATTACAAGATAATGACGAAGTAGTCGGACTGGGAGAGGCAGCTCCTACCAGCTACTTTGGAGAGGATGTACATAGCGTTACCAGCGTACTTGCTCAATCCGCCGACCTCTTAAGCCATAGTGATCCCTTCCAGATAGAAGATATAACGAACCGCCTTAAAAATGAATTTCCCGAAAGCGCAGCAGCACGCGCATCAATTGATATTGCTCTTCATGATATAATTGGCAAGAAGCTAAAAATACCCCTTTACCGGCTTTTGGGTTTAAATAGGCCGGAATCAAAGACAACATCGTTTACCATAGGAATTGACACCCTGGAGAAGATGGGTAAAAAAGTGGAGGAGGCAAAGGATTTTCCTCTACTCAAAATAAAGGTAGGTTTTAAAGACGATATAGAAATATTGAGAGAGCTCCGCAAAATGACCAGGGCCGTCTTTCGTGTTGACGCCAATACCGGTTGGACGCCAGACGAGGCAATAGAAAAACTGAACCTCATGGAAGACCTTGGCGTTGAGCTTGTAGAGCAGCCATTTCCCGTTGGCAGCATTGAATCGCTGCGACAGATCAAGCGTCACGTAAAAATCCCTGTCTTTGTTGATGAAGATATAAAAGATTCAAAAGACATACCCGCATTTTCAGATGCAGTAGACGGGATTAACATTAAACTGATGAAGTGCGGTGGAATTCGTGAAGCGCTTCGGATGATTTACACAGCTCGTGCGCACGGCCTTAAAATAATGATCGGCTGTAACATCGAAAGCTCGGTATCTATCACAGCAGCCGCTCATCTAACGTCACTGGTTGACTACATCGATCTCGATGGGCATCTCCTTGTTACCAATGACCCTTACCGAGGGGCAACAGTTGATAAGGGGAGATTGACATTGCCGGATGGTAACGGATTAGGAGTAGGGACACAGAGCAGCGTGCCCTTGTCGCCTATGTAGGGGGCGGAAACTTTGTTGTGATGGCCCGCCGCTTACCATGCAGGGTGCTGCGACCTATATGCGTTACCTTATATTTGCTATTTATGCATCAGGATGAGATAGTGTAGTTACTTTTTATTCGGCAACAGTTTAGTTTTTTGAAAACAGTAGTTGAAAATGCCTTTGCGGCAGGAGGTAGTGGCAATTCATGAATTGCCACTACCATGCATAATAACCACAGTATTAGTGGTATTTTTCAAAAAACTAAACTGTTGCGATATTCGTTATTCAATATACGGTAAAAACAAATAATGCAAAATAAAACACTTGTACAAGAAATACTGGCCCACGCCAAGGAGGCGCACGATTACGTTGTCAGGATGCGAAGGGATTTCCATAAGCATCCTGAAACTGGTTTTGCAGAAATCCGCACATCCGGTGTTATTGCCGAAGGATTGAAACAGATGGGACTCCAGGTACAAACAGATATTGCAAAAACGGGAGTCGTAGCGACCCTTCAGGTTGATGGGGCGTCAAGTACTGTCGCCTTTCGGGCCGATATGGATGCATTACCGATAACCGAGGAAAACGACCTTGAATTTAAATCCCAAAACGAAGGGGTGTCCCATGCCTGTGGACATGATGCTAACATGGCAATGCTCCTGGGTGCTGCAAAACTTATGGTACAGCTGAAGGATAAACTCAAACGACAGATAAAATTCATCTTTCAACCTTGCGAAGAACAACATCCGGGTGGTGCAAAACTTATGGTAGAGCAGGGTGTTTTAAAGGATGTGAATGAGATTTACGGATTACATATTGATCCGAATATCCTGTCTGGCACCTTTGGAGTGCGGGCAGGAGCCACGATGGCAGCCACTGACCGCATTGTCATTACCATTATCGGAAAAGGTGGACACGCCTCCACCCCGCACCTATGTGTAGACCCTATCGTTATTGCAGCCGAGGTAATATTGGCAATTCAAACGATTACTTCTCGCAAGGTAAATCCCCTGTCCCCCTGTGTCGTTTCTTTATGTCAAATCTCTGGCGGAACAACCTTCAACGTTATTCCAGATAAAGTGAAGATTGTAGGTACGGTAAGAACCCTTTCCAGGGAATTAAGGGACAAGATGCCGATATTGCTGGAGGAAACTATTCGCGGGATTACTTCCCTCAATAACGCCACATATCAATTTGAGTATCTCAAGGGACATCCCCCGCTTAATAATCCGCAAGCACAGGTGGATTTCATACACGACAAGATCATTGCATTATTTGGCGCAGAATCGGTAGAGCATATAGACCCCAAGATGGGCGGAGAGGATTTTTCCTATTACCTGGAAAAGATACCAGGGGCTTACGTTTTTTTAGGATCAGGAAACTTGAAAAAGGGCGTCAATCAGCCGTTACACAGTTCCCGGTTTCTGCTGGATGAAGACGTGCTTTCCATGGGTTCCGCCCTGTTCACTTATATTGCCTGCTGCCCGTAAATGAAGATTAAGGACAGTGCATCATACCGTTAGTTTTACCGGCAACGGGTTCGGATATCATAAAACAATGGGGAAAATGGAGCACCAGAGTTTCGTTTTGACTTTCATTCATAAGGCGATATAATACGCGTATTCTTTGGATATTTTCCTATGGCAATACTAGCAGGCATAGATGAGGCCGGATATGGTCCAGTACTTGGACCTCTGGTGATTACCATCACCGCATTTGATGTGCCGGATGAAAAGGCGGATCATTCCCTGTGGGATTTATTGAAGGATGCTGTTTCAGATGACCTCAAAGGCAGAAAACAGAGACTTGCTGTTCGGGATAGTAAAAAATTATATCATACAACCAATGGGTTGAAACCATTGGAAGACGGTGTTCTTTCCTTTCTCCAGCTCAAGGGTTTAAAAATCACGTCCTTTTGTCAACTGCTCAACAGTTTGTCGTGCAATAATAGCGAAGTGCTCGCTCGTTATCCGTGGTATGCCGGGAAGGATTATCCATTGCCTTTAACCACGAATACCGCTGCTATTTTACATTATGCAGATTTGTTACACTATGCTTTTCATAAGCACGGCGCGGGGTTTTTCCACGCAAGCAGTTGTATTGTAACCGTGCGGGAATTTAACGAGCAGGTAAGATTGTTACGGAATAAGTCTGTTGTTTTATTTAATGCATGTGCAGTGCTTATTTCCAGGCTGTGGAATTTATGTACCGGCCATATACATTTGATTGTTGACAAACAAGGTGGCAGAAATACTTATACGGAGCTCCTGAAAAATCAACTGCCCATGGTTGATATACGGGTTATAGAAGAAGGCGCCAGGGTTTCAACCTATGAAGTGGAAGCTGCGCATAAGCAGATGAAGGTATCCTTTGTGGAAAAAGGCGAAGATATGTGCATGTCGGTGGCCCTTGCGTCGATGTTCAGTAAGTATATCCGGGAGTTGTTTATGCGGTTGGAAAATCAATATTGGCTTCAACTTCTCCCTGGTTTAAAGCCGACGGCAGGCTATTACAGCGATGCGCAGCGATTTTTAGCTCAGATAGCTCACATGAAGCAGAAGGAATCGATTCAAGACGACATTCTCATACGTATTAAATAAATAGTCAGACTTCAGTGGTCAGGAATCACGGCCGTAGGCTATACGCCGACGCCGATAGCTGATGTTTTTAACGATAAAAGGAGGCTTTGGAAGGCGATGGCGGTAAATGTAGCGGTAGTGGGTGCAACAGGGGCAGTAGGTGAGGAATTTATCAGGATACTGGAAAGCAGAAATTTTCCGGTTCAGGAATTGAGATTGTTAGCCTCCAAACGTTCTGCCGGGAAAAAGATGCGGTTTCGTGGGGCTGAGCATACCGTACAGGAATTAACGAAGCATTCATTCCAGGGGATAAAGATTGCCCTTTTTAGTGCAGGAGCAAGCATCAGCAGGGAATATGTACCTTATGCTATTGAGAGTGGGGCTGTTTGTGTAGATAATTCCAGTGCATTTAGAATGGATGACGATGTACCCTTGGTGGTGCCTGAGGTCAATCCTCAGGAGATTGCCAAACATCACGGAGTAATCGCTAATCCCAATTGCTCCACGATTCAGATGGTGGTTGCCTTAAAACCAATTCATGATGCTGCACGAATAAAGCGAGTGGTTGTTTCGACATACCAGGCAGTATCTGGTGCAGGGCTTAAGGCTGTTGATGAATTGCAAAAGGAAACGGCCAGTATTCTTTCTGGCAAGGAAGGTTTTAAGCGAAATCTGTTTCCCCATCAGATTGCATTTAATGTACTGCCTCAGATTCCCCAGAGCAATGCGTTCCTTTCCAATGGATATACATCCGAGGAAATGAAGATGGTGGACGAGACCAAAAAGATCATGGGCGATGCCAGCATCCGGGTGACTGCAACTACCGTCCGCGTACCTGTTATTCGCTGCCATAGCGAGTCGGTGAATGTGGAAACGGAGAAAAAAATAACTGCCGCAGAAGTAAAAAAGCTGCTTTCAAAAGCGCCAGGCGTTACGGTGTTAGATGACGCTGCCAATCAATTATATCCTCTCGCCACACATGCAACCGGCAAAGACGATGTTTTTGTAGGACGCATTCGTGAGGACGAATCCATTGCGAATGGGATTAATCTATGGATTGTGAGCGATAATCTTCGAAAGGGTGCCGCCCTGAATGCCATTCAGATTGCCGAGATGTTGTTGTAATAGGCAACGGTTAAGGCATTATGGAGAAAGCTTTCCCTCAGCAATGCTGGAGTAAGTTGTTGATCTCCTTTAATCGAAGTGGATAAGAAATCTATCTGTACATAACTTACACCACCGCCATTTTTATTTGTTCAGATTTTACATCCATTAAATTTATGGCATTCCATGCCTTTTCCAAAGTTTCTTTGTGTTCTTCCAGAATTTTGGCCTTGTTTGCTAATAAAGAGAGCTCTGCTCTGACAGACTCGCTTCCAGCCATTCGTCTCTCCTGTCCCTTTTGTATAGCTTGTTCTATCTGTGCAATAAGATCGCTCCCAAGATCTTTCAGTTGTTTGGAGTAATGGTCAATAGTCTTACCGATCCTTGTTGTGAGGTCGGAGCGTGTCCTGCCACAATTCCTGCCTACATCAGAGGACACCCGATCCGCCATCTCGTTCAAAACCATCTTTCTGCTCAGGGATTTAGGCAGAAAGGTGCGCAGGATGGACTTAACCTCTTCTTCAGTAGGGGCTGTATATTCCTGGACGACGTAACAGAAACCCGTATCCCTGGCTAATTCAACGGAAAATTCACATTGTTCCATAGATACCTCAAAAAGTATTTCGGCAGCCGTTTTAAACTCGTTGATGATGTTATTGGAACGTCTCGTAAAACGATGAAAGGTTTCCTGGATAGTATTTGAGATTCCCCTCTCGGTATCCTTTCTAAACGCATCGAATCCCCTGACGATCTCGTCCCTGATAACCTTCTGCATTTCATCCCTTAAGACGGTGGGACGGAGAACAGGATTTTTTTCGTAGAAATCCGTGAGACACTGCCTTACTCTTGGAGTCTCCTTTTCTTCTAAAATCCTTAACATCTCCTCCACCTTTAGACACAGCTTTTCCGATTCACCCTTGAGCAGATATTTCACATCTTCTCTATCCTGTTTCAAGTTTGTTACAAGATGACAAAAGGTATTAATCTTATCTTCTAACTCTTCCCCGGAGGCTTCCATGGTCTTTTTTTCAATGGCCATTTGGGATAGTTTCCGGGAGATGACCCGCTTTGTCTTGGATATGGTGGTATTCAGGATAATTTTACCTTTTTCCAGAGAGAGAAAAGTCCCTAAGGCATCTTCCAGGTTCAAAAGGCCACTCTGTGAAAGTTGAACGTTGTTGTTTGTTGTTTTTGCCTTGAGTGCTTCCCGTGCAGAAATAGGCCAGATCTCGTTGACGGTAAACCCCATCTCCTCTAATACCTGTTTATTGAAGGCGGTTATTTCTTCTATCTCTTTCGGGGTCAGATTATCAATCTTATTCAATACGAAGAATATCTTCTGGGTAGAACCTTTGATTGTATCGAGGAGTTCTTTTTCTACCTGCGAGATAGGGACGTCGGCACTCATAAGGAACACTGCTGCATCCAGATGGTCTAAAAATTCGTAGGTCGTTTCTGTGTTGTGCAGGAAGGTGGATCCAACCCCCGGCGTATCTACCAACAGTATTCCTTTTTCAAGGAAAGGGGATGGATACCCGATGCGTGCGCATCGTACGCCCCGTATATTTTTAGGATTTCCTTTTTCTGTTACATAATCGGTGAGTTCTTCTATGAGAATCTTCTTTTCACTGCCGTCTTGCATAGAGATCGTACAGCTCGTTTCTTCCGAGTTCTTTAAGATTGTCACAACAGACGTTAGCGGCACTACGGAAGAAGGAAGGATTTCCCTGCCGATCAAACTATTAATAAGTGTTGTCTTGCCTCTTTTAAACTGGCCCAGGATTACGAAATTAAAACAATTTGATATCAACTGTTCCTTGACCATAAGCAACCTATCATCCATGACCTCCATGTCATTCTTTGTCAAGGCCTCGACATTTTCGATGGTTGCCAGTATCGCTGTTTTCTGCCTTATAAATTCTTCTAACATGGAACAATTCCTCCGAGGTAACGCAAACGTCTCGTTTGCGATTCCTCAATCGAGACGATTGAGTTACATCGCAACTTATTCAACAAATGTAATTGCAAGATTGAATCCCCTGCGCATATAAAAAATGAAACTTCCTATACAATCAAGGTATCCGCCTAAAACATCCTAAAATAAGTATCAATATCGAGCACGTGATTCCCATCATGCAAAACGATACGGCTTTTATCTAACTTATTATTTGAAATCCAGTACATCAAAAAGGCATCACACAAATCTAACTCCGTATATTCAACGCCCAACAAACCTGAATCCTGCAAATCCTTAATACCAATAATCTTTTCCATAAACCCCTCCTATGAATTTAGGACAGGGATTTGTTTTACGCTGTATAACGGTATAACAAAAAAACCCCTGTCGAGACCATGCCTTCGACAGGGGTTTATAAATAAAAAACTCCTATCGAAGAGAGAATTCAATAGGAGTTATCAGCTATTATATAGCAATTGGGCGAACTCCATCGCCTGAATTTCAATAACGGGCGTAACTATACTAAGAGTCAAACTAATTGTCAAGTGGATTTGTAGTAAATGAAACAAATAAGTTGACATGTGATAGTTCATTTTACTAGGATAGTTAACAATGGATGCTTGTTGAGAATGTTGTCCGGTTAAGGAATTGTGTATGGGCTTCATGTATGTAATCCTGTCACTTAAATTTTCAAGTTATAAACTTGAACTTGTTAATATGAGGAAGAATTCGGATAATATTTCATGCAGGTAATGCTTGTTGTTGTTACGGAGCAAGAGGATCCAGGCTAAACTTCTGTACGAGCGTTTACTAAAAGAGGGATACCCTGTCATGCAAGATTCTGCGGGAGGTGTTTGATTTTAAAGATGATCGGGATGATTGAATATGTATTATTTTGAGATACTGGAAGGATTGTATAAGAGCAAGGTCAGATATCTCATCGTGGGCGGATTGTCTGTCAATCTCTATGGTGTTCCACGCATAACTCAGGACATTGACATCGTTGTCGCTATGAGTAAAGAAAATATTCTCAAGATAACATCTCTGTTGAAGGGATTAG
>JAUPKS010000204.1 GCA_030837315.1 Planctomycetota bacterium | reverse complement strand
AGAACCCATTTTAAATACACCTTACGAAGAGCCTGCCCTGCATTGGCTGATTGTGGAAGGACGTCCGCCGGAGAAAAAACATGGGCGCCGTCAGGCAGGGTATTTTTACCGTGATCCAAAGGAGCCGGTAACTTCGGATGAGCATCAAGCACGGGGACAGTGGGTTCCTCTTGAACTGGTAAACCTGATTCGTGAACGTATGAACGATTGGCGACAACAGCATTATCCTGGCGTTACAAGAATAACCCTTGAGCTTTTAACCTACTGGAGGCATGAGGGGAGGCAACACAGGCTTTTCTTTGCGCAGTTAGAGGCCGTTGAAACAATTATCTTCCTGCATGAGGCCCGTACAGATTTTCTCCAGGGGATTGATATACCGGTTGATGAAATAAGCGACGACAGAAGGGCCAATGGCTATAATGCCTTCAAACGGTATGCCTGCAAGATGGCCACTGGTTCTGGAAAGACAACCGTTATGGGCATGTTGGCTGCATGGAGCATTCTAAATAAGGTACAGAACAAAAACGATGGAAGATTCTCAGATGTTGTGCTTGTGGTCTGTCCTAATATTACGATACGGAATCGCTTGCAGGAACTCGACCCGGCAAGAGGCGAAGCAAGCCTTTACCGTACCCGTGATCTTGTTCCGATACACCTCATGTCAGACCTGATAAGGGGTCGGGTACTTATGACCAACTGGCATGTATTTGAACCGCAGGGTATCCAGGTTGGCGGGATAAGCGCTAAGGTTAGTAAAGCAGGTATGCCTGTGAGGATGAAAGAGACGATAACCATAGGGGCAAAGACGACTACCGCACGGGGTCGGCGCTACCTGACACCTGATGAATTAGATCGCCAAATAGCTGCGGGCCTGATTTCAATTTTGAGCGAAGAGCGGGACAAACAGGGAAATCTTAAGAAGGTATCGGTAGAGTCTGTTAAATATGTTGAGAGTGATACCGCGATGGTAAACCGTGTAATTGGCAAGGAGATTGGTGGAAAGCAGAATATTCTCGTGTTCAATGATGAGGCACACCACGCTTACCGCATACGGAAACCTGAGCCAGATGAAACCGAGGATGATGTTTTTGGTGAAGAAGAAGAGGGTGAGGAGTTTTTTAAGGAGGCAACAGTCTGGGTTGATGGTCTGGATCGAATACACAAGATGAGAGGCATTAATTTCTGTGTTGACCTTTCTGCAACCCCGTACTATCTTGGCCGTGTCGGCCAGGAAACAAACCGAATATTTCCGTGGGTGGTGAGTGATTTTGGTCTCACAGATGCAATTGAATCGGGATTGGTAAAGATACCCCAATTAGCCGTGCGAGATACTACGGGTGCAGAAATTCCTGGATACTTTAATATCTGGCACTGGATACTTCCAAAACTTACGCCTGCTGAACGGGGAGGGAAAAGAGGCATCCCAAAACCAGAAGCCATTCTTAAATATGCACACACACCGATTGCCATGTTAGCCGGACTCTGGGAAGAACTAAGGCAGGAATGGATGGCACACAGTCAAGACCCTCGCCCGCCGGTATTTATTCTTGTCTGCAAAAATACCAAAATAGCAAAGGTGGTGTATGAATGGATGGCTGAGGATAAACCGCCAACGGGTATCCCTTCGACTGGAATCAACGGGCTTCCTAATCGAGATGGGAATATATACACGATCAGGGTAGATTCAAAGGTAGTTCATGAGACGGATATAGAAGGGCCCAAAAGCGATGAATCTTGCTGGATGAGAGTTACCCTTGATACCGTGGGAAAGACTGATTGGACGAGGGATCGTCAGGGACGGGCAATCTATCCTGAAGGATTTGAAGAATTGGCAAAGAAACTCGGTCGGCCGCTTCATCCGCCAGGCAGGGATGTGCGTTGCATCGTAAGTGTTGGGATGCTTACCGAGGGTTGGGACTGTAACACGGTTACCCACATTGTAGGACTGAGGCCGTTTATGTCTCAGCTCTTATGTGAACAGGTAGTGGGACGTGGACTAAGACGTTCAAATTACGAAGTTGGAGAAGACGGAAAACTCTCCGAAGAGGTTGCTAAAGTATTCGGAGTCCCTTTTGAAGTAATTCCCTTTAAGCAAAATAAGACAGGTTCTCATCCACCAGTAAAACGCCACCATATCACGGCAGTACCGGGAAAGGTTCAGTATGAGATAAAGTTCCCGCGTGTTGAAGGTTATCAGCAGGCAATCCGTAATCGGATTACCGTCGACTGGAATTCGGTCGCACCATTACGGCTTGATCCGATGAATATTCCGCCTGAAGTGGATATGAAAGCAGGGCTTTTCAATAATCAGGGTCGTTGCTCGCTTACTGGGCCGGGAAGGATTGAAAGCGTGGATTTGAATCCGTATCGTTCGGGTCTCCGTTTTCAGCAGCTGGTTTTTGAAATGGGACGAGACCTGACCAGAAATTATATCAAGCAGCCGGATTGTACGGTTCCTGCACATATCCTGTTTCCACAGGTGGCAAAAATAGTAGAAAAATATTTGAAGGAAAAAGTCCAGCCTATTTCACCCGCAAATATTCTCGATGTATTCCTGTCTCCTTATTATGGATGGGTAATTGAACGATTGGTAGAGGCACTGCAGCCTGATAAGTCCAGGGGAGAAGCGCCTGAGATACCACGCTACGAAATAAGCCGTGGGCCAGGTTCTACGGCAGAGGTGGATTTCTGGACAAGCAAGGATGTCCGCGAAATTATCTATGGCCATGTAAATTATGTTGTTGCTGATACGAAGAAATGGGAACAGGCTGCGGCATATGTTATTGATAACCATGATATGGTCGACGCATTTGTAAAAAATGCCGGACTTGGTTTTGCTATTCCGTATTTGCACAATGGTCAACCCCACGACTATATGCCCGATTTTATCATACGCTTAAAATGTGAGCCATCTATTCACCTCGTTCTTGAAACCAAGGGATTTGATGAACTCGCCGAGATTAAAGCCCAGGCAGCCAAAAGATGGGTAGATGCAGTGAATGCTGAAGGAAGTTACAGAACATGGGAATATGCGATTGCAAGAAAACCGGAAGATGTGGGGAAAAGAATCGATGAAACTGCAAAACGAACTGGAAAGTCGTCAGGGACAGCCACAGAATAGACAATTTGCCATATCCTAAATTTAATGTGGCTCATTTCAGCAGCCTTTCGTTACTCCTGTTGGCCAAATCCGCGCTGCAAAGCAGCGACAACCCCCTTTATTCCACTGTTTGCGTGCAACGCAGAGGCAGATCAACGCTGGAAAAACAGATTGACCTCGTTAGATGTTTACTATCTACGAGAAAAACGTACGGTTTAAAAGGATGTATTGTCACGTTGTCCATGGTATCTGGCGACTATTGGGGGTTGGAGGCTAACGCCTCCAGCCTACCAGCTACGAGACACTAGGCGGAGGCGATAAAGGCGCCGCGGGCCCATTAGTCAAACCAGCCGCCGTCAACGCCCTCAAAAAAGCCGTTGATACCGCCTATCCCTGCAGCCGACCGGGTTTCTCCGGTAAATACGCTGTTCATATCTGCAAAGTAGTTGATGGCGTAAGAGTTTATGACGGCCTTCTTTGTGAAAAGGTATTGGTCTTCTTAGCCCGCCGTGGTATCGCTGGATAGTTTTTCAGCGGCTTATAAGTTATTTGGCGAATTTTCTGCTCTGGTCGAGAATTTCCCGCAGATTGGCTTTGTGGCTTTCGTAGAAAGCGCCTTTATTTGCGACATCAGTATTGTTATGGGTAGTTACGCTCTGATTCCCAAAGCCGTAAACTTTCAGGGGGAATACGGCTTTGAAATTATCATCGACGTAAACGAGACAGTCCCAGTCGCTTATGACTGTAAAGGAGCGTATCTTATCGCCAAGCAGATCGTAACCAAGGCAGTAATCGTCCGGCGGGTTTGTTACACCCAGCAGCTTCATCATTGTCGGGGGGATATCAAGGTGGCTGGTTATCGAGGTTATCGTTCGAGGTTTGCTGCCCGGCACCCAGAGCACCATCGGGGTAATTGTTTGCTCATCGGTAAAATTGGAGTTATGGCCCCATCGGCCGTTTTCCATAAACTCTTCCCCGTGGTCGCCGGCAATAATAACAATGGTCGAATCGAGCAGTTCGCTGTCTTTAAGGCACTTAATGACGCGGGCAATCTGGGTGTCGAGGTGATTGCATGAGTTGATATACCTGTTTTTTATCAACTCGATATTCTTCTTGATATCCACGGTGGCGTAGCTGAAGTCCTTCAGGTAATCGGACCGGATTACGGTTTCTGGGGGGAAATAATAGCGGGCATGGGGCGATTCATAAAACATAAACGTCATAAACGGCCGGCTTCGGTCCCGTTTGTCTATAAAATCTATAAGGTCGGTTATGTTCTTGCGGTCGCTTTTCCATCCCTGGTCACCGGAGAACGGATGCAGGTCGCATGGGGCGATTCTTGAAAAAATGGTTTTATCGAATTCGGGATAAGTAAACGCGGCGCTTGTGTACATCGAGAACTGGTAGTTGTCGTCGACCAGTAAATCCATCATCACGGGGCCTATGCGCTCGTCGAGAAAATTAAACCAGTAATTTCCGTAAAGCCCGTAGAACATACCGAACAGGCCCATCCTCGTGCCGTTTCCGGCGCTGTAATGATGGGTGTACTGGACGGACTTTTGTGCAAAATCCCAGGTAGCGGGCATAATTTCGGAGGTAAGCATATCGCCCCGGAGGGATTCGGCAACCAGGAATACAATATTATATTTTGTGTGGTTCGGGTCGCGGATTATAGGATTTAAAGGGTATTTGAGCGCAAACGATTCTCCTGTCTTCATTTTAAAAGAGACGTCACTGTTCGCCTTGAATCCGAGAGATTTGGCAAAACCTCTGAATGTTACCGGCTGATAAAGTGGAAACGCCTTGGATGCAGCCAGAACCGGAACATAACCTTTGAAGCTGCTTAAGCCATAAGCGAAAATCTGAAATGCGCTTGCAAGGATGAAAACCGCGACCGCCGCGATTACAGCCGGCCGCACGAAAAGCGGCGCAAATGCTTTCTGCCTGCGGGCCAGAAACTTGCTGAAAACAAGCAGTATAATCTGCAGCAATATGAATCCGGCCGACGTCAGGACGAAAAACAGCTTGGTTTGCACGTCTGCCCCGAGGGATTCAAGGCCGCCGGTGGTAAATACGATGTTCCAGACAAACCAGTTGATGTGAAAACTATACATTGAGTAGATGAATCTGTCGGCGAAGATAAAAAGCTGGAGGAAAGAAAAAACGGCTATGCTGAATATGTAAAGTACCGCTGAACCGCTGACCCTGATTTTTCGCAGAAGATTATCGACGGCGCCAATCGACAGGAGGCGGTCAAGCAGGTACACGGGCAAAAACGCTATAAGCAGATACAGCATACAATAGCTGATATATACCGCCGCAGCAAAAATAACCGACGTCGCTCCGGCATATTTGATGCTCTTGAGATAACCAGTCGAATTGATAAGAAGGACTATATATGTAAGGCAAAGGTAGTAGAAAAACACCTTGCCGAGCTTCTTAGATTTCATTTTTCATCTCCTGATTTTCGCAATCGCGTTCTTTTAAATTAGCTGTTATTGTATCGTCAAATTCTTGTTTTTGCAAAATGTTATTGACATTCCTTTGTTAAAAACGCATGTAAAAAAATTAAATCGAAACGCCTTAAGAAAAAATACGCTGCTTAATTTTTTAACAAAGTAATGTTATAAATATTAGTGCTAAACTTAAGACCGAAAACAGATTTTTTAAAGAATGGATATTAAATGCAAAACACAAAAATTATAGAGAAATTAGTAACGCCTGATATGCCGCGGAAGTTACTGTTTATAGTGAACCCGAATGCGGGCAAAAAAATATCAGAGAAACTTATCGATATCATTCGAAAAGAATTTCCTCAAAATATTTATTACCAAATTGTAATCTGGAAAGACAAGGATCATTTTAAAGAAGTGCTCGATATCCTACATTCACGAGATTACACTGATGCTATTGCCGTTGGAGGAGATGGCACTGTTAATCAAGTGGCAAAAAGCATCATCGGTACAGATATTGCTCTTGGGATAGTGCCTGCAGGCTCAGGTAATGGTTTGGCCAGAACGTTGGGTTTGTCCATGAATGTTGAGGAGGTTATTAAGCAGATCGCGGAAGGTAAACAAGTTAAAATTGATCACGGAACAGTAAATAATATTCCCTTTTTCTGCACCAGCGGTATTGGCTTTGACGCTCATATTGGCAATTTATTTGCAACGTCAAAAAAAAGAGGATTGCAGAGTTACGTGAAAATCACTTTTAGAGAATTATTAAGATATCGATCAAAAGAATACACGCTTAAATTTAATGATCAGGAAATTAAACGCAAGGCTTATTTAATAACAGTGGCAAATGCCGGACAATATGGCAACGATTTTTACATTGCACCGCAGGCTAAGTTGTCTGATGGAAAGTTTCATGTAGTTATTTTAAAACCTTTTACTTTTTTCAGTGTTTTCGGGGTCTTGATTCATGTGTTACGCGGTAAAGCTAACGAGTCATCTAATATTGAAACATACGTTACCGATCAACTAACCATTACAAGATCAGAGAAAGGTCCAATTCATTTTGACGGTGAGCCTGAAATGCAGAAAGAGCAAATTATCTACCAATGCTTTCATCAAAGCCTAAAAGTAATTGTTGGCGAAAAGTTTCAAGGCCTTTAGTAATCAGAGCTGTGCGATGTAACTTAAAAAAACAATTTAAGGGAACAATTCAAGGGACACGATACTTAATTTTAGTGGTTTCCAATTTCCTTTTGTTACCCATGCTGACCGGGTTTATGCCTATGTAAGATGGAATCAAGAGTCTTTTGAAGACCGGAAAGTAGAGTCAACTCTTTACCTTTACAAATTTGCTCTACTTCTTTCAATGATTCTCAAAAGACTTTTATCCCTTTTTCGT
>JAUPKS010000203.1 GCA_030837315.1 Planctomycetota bacterium | reverse complement strand
TGAATTTCAACACTGAACTACAACAATATGTGCAATAAATAAAAATGATAAAATAGAATTATATCACGAAATACCTGTAAGTCAGTAACCACCCGCATAGCGGGTGGCTTGATTAGCCCTAAAAGGGCATTGTTACTGGCTCCCCATAAGGGGTTACTTAATAACTTTTCGTGAACATATATACGTTTTTTCGATTTTATACCTTTACATGCTTCTAAATTTATTTAATTTTGCCTTTAAAATATCACTGTTTTGTGAATATTCTGTGCATCTTTGAGTATTTGTTCTTTGGTTTTTTTGTACACCTTTCCATCGCTTTTCCCTGATTCTAGCATTTTTTTAATACTTATTTTTCAGAATTCTATACTCTTAAAAATATTATTAGATTTTTTTGGTACTTGTCTGCAAAGTTAGTTCGTACGAATAGCTTACTTTGAATATAAGGCTTCTTTGACGATTTATAGTATTACATTTAAATACTACAGCATAGCTTTTGCTATTCACACCCGCTTAGCGGGTGGTTTAGCTCAGGAATTAAAGAAGTTTCGTATTTGTAATTCGTTATTATTGGAAAGAATGTGAGTGCGTGAGAGTCTGTAACCAATAAAAAAATCTTATACCAAAATATTGCACTGATTGGCCTTCTGCTACTACAAACGACGTCCGTGTGTGTGAGTCAAATATGTCGTGCAATGAGTTGTGCTTTTCTTGTATTGCATGTGCACAAATATTCATCGTGTGTTATTTATACACTATTTTACTAACTTGTTCAATTTATTTATGCGCAGTTCATAAGTAGTTAATGACCAAGAGTCTCTCGTGTAGTAAATTCAGTGTGGTAACTAGTTTTGAATGAAATAGTTTTTAAATACTACTTCCACTTACAGAGGATGAGAAAAATAACTTTGCGGATGAGCAAAAACAAAATGTGTGCACCATGGTGCACACGAACAATGAAAGGACTTGAGTAAGACCCGAAGATTCTTTGTTTTAAATTCCTTCCCCAAATGTACACTTTTGCCGTAGTCAGTGTACTACCAGCAATAAAATAGCCTAACACTCTGGAGATGCTGGTATCGAGTGACATGTACCGTCCACCTCTCTTGATAGCCAACACTCGTCCAACAATCTCTTTCTTACTCAAAGGCGGATCAAAGTGAAGGACGTTATCTCCTTTGGTGATAAATATTGGGCCAACATTATTTTCATATATGCGCAGCACCCGATGGGCGATAAGTTTGCTTTTATAACGAAAGACAACTATATCACCACGTCGCACATCTGTGCAACCGTGCGCTACCAACACAATATCCCCGCTCCTGATAAGTGGAAGCATGCTACAACCCGTGATGGGAATAAAATGCTGTTCCTCTTTCTGCCCCCAAACATTGAGAACTGCCTCCAAAATAGGGTCATACAATGGCCGCCGGTCGGCATTAATGATATCTATCGGTTCGTCTATTTCAGCTACTTTTTTAGTATCTTTCATCACGTTTTAGCATTTAATCTATTTTTTGCTTGAGTCTACGACACGCACCACGTTATTCTTTTTAATAATATTTCGTTTCTTGCCCTTATGAACTCTTATTCCGATTTGTTATTGTTTTCTGACCAAGTCGCATATCAAATCGGCCATTTCATGAAGAGGACCGACGAAAAGTTGATAACAGTTCGCGTGACCCACTATAGCAGATAATTCCATAAACAGTCTCGAAGAACTACCTCCGAATTCATCTAGTAGTAATTCTGACTTGTATCCACCTTGAAATCGTCTCAATAGTTCCATCACAACCTGACTTTTCGGTGTTATTTTAAGCCTGGCAGGCATTTTAAATGTGGGTTGTCCCTTTACATTTTTAGTTGCTTCCAAAACTAATATCTGGTATTCCCTGCATAATGATTCTATCTTGCAAAGCACAGATGTCGTACGATTAGTTTGAAGTTTGAGCAGAGGATAACCACAATCAATGTCTGTCACAAAATCGATTATACCCTCAATTTGGCTCACTGCTTTGAGAAAGGCATCATTCAACCGATCAACGTATACACACAACTCCTGTCTGGAATTGTCCAGTCTTACTTCTGCCGATGAAGAAGGATCTTGTAAGATAACAATGTGGCTAATAGATACTATCTCTCCCATGCTATGTGGTTGTATCTCCTCTATATCCAAGAGTAACTTTCCTAACCATGATTTAGCTCCGGTAGAGGCCTCTGGAAAGCCAGCAAGTTCCAATGTGCCGCTGCGGACTCTGAGGCTTCTGGGAAATGGATACACTTGACGATCAACTCGTCCAAAAGCTGCCATTTCGTCAGAAAGGAACTTAAATCCTCGCCGTACAAGTTCCAAAACCAGGGTCGTCTTACCATGCATGGCATCAGCAGCTAAAATAACACCTTGCCCATTCTTCGAGACAACTCCAGCATGAATCAATAAATGGCTACGTATTTTGGTTATAATAGCAATAAGAATATTTTCATAAGCGTACCCTTCCGTCAATTTGGGATCACTCAGGGGCAGTACCTCTCCATCAAGAATCAATATCGGTTTTCCCCATGGATTATCTGGTTTCGTTATCAGAACGAATTCTACGGGAGTGCGAACTGTCGATGATGACCCATCTGTATGGAATCTACGATACATCATTGCAAAGAGATTAATAAAATTACTTGAATCAGATTTAATGATTACTTCCAAATCAAAAAAACGCAAATTTAATTTATGCGTAACCAATTCTTTTGAAAATAATTCCACTGGCATATAAATCCCTTTTAATTTTCGAAGCGAAAATCGAGATACGTAATGTTTACATACTCGTGAAAACATACCGGAAACAATTATTTAATTTAGTACCTAACATATTGTTCTATCAATACATATACATATATATTCAGTCAGATTTATTAACTCATTTATACCCAATACGCTGATTTCTCTTAGGAAACTTCTTGTCATTTTTCCAATGGCTTTTTGCATGCCAAGCTTGCTATGAACTTCTTGTCTTCATCGCTAATCTTTATAGGCGCTCCAGGTCTCGGCAAATCCCTTATCGGTGTCTCCATACCCATTGAACTACATTTATCTAAACAGTTTTTTACCGTGAACCGATGAATCCCAATCTCGTGTGCTATCCCATTATCTGTCTTTCCCTTCAGAGGACTCAAAATAATCCTTATCCGCTCTACCTTTCTAGGACTTGCTGTTCCAGACTTTGTCATAGCCTGTAAATATTCCTTATCATCTTCGCTTAATGCAATCTTTTCCCTCTTTGCACGTCTTGTCATAATAATATATCCGCCCCCTTTTTTCTTGCTTGTTTTAACGGTTGAATATAGTATAAAGCACGTCTTTTGTTTGTCTGTTTATTTACAGAATGATGTACTGGAAATTTTAAAATACAGAAGATTTTATATGCAAGTTTTAAAATTTTATAAACAAAAAAACCATTAATCACCACAAGATTATGCTGGTGATGTTCATATAACCTTGTGGAATTGAATGTAACAAAACTATTTTAGACTGGCAAAATTGGTCTGTATGAATTATGGGGAAAAACACTTCTTTAATTGATATTTTATATCCACAAATGGCAATCAATTGCGCCGACTGTCAGGTTATTTTCCCTACCATACCTTTGCGAGCAAAGACACCCAGCGTGCGTTGGATATCTCCCATTACATCGTGTTCGCGGGATAAAGAAAAACTCTCTCTAATTGTACGCTCCATGTCCTCTACAGTATGCATTCCATCGCAAAGTTCCCAGATAAGCTTTGCTGTGGGATTAAGAACATGGATTAATTTTTCCTTATCGCTGTATAGTAACGTCTCTCGTCCAATGTCCTGTATAAAGATACCTTCCTTGCGAACTGGCTTTGTTATGTTCACGAATTATTGCTCCATATATTACCACGGTCAATAATAAAACTTCCGCAAATAAAATCAATTACCGGTTATCGAGTTTACTCAGCAACGATGAGCGAGTTAAATAACCATCTAACACTTATTACACAAGGTCATGCAGAATTCTTCCGCATGACCTTGTGAGAGATTCCACAAGAAAGACACACACAAAATACTCTTACAACTTATGGGTTGCATCGGTATTAAAGTATATGTCAGACGTTGCGCATACTCCTAAATACCTTAGTTATGAATGTTGTTATAACAAGTATACGCCGGTCCCAATTCCTCTAGTATTTCTTCATCAGTGTAAGTAATCACATTTGGTACTTCATATTCTAACAGCTTCTTGTTTTCCATCTTAATTATCACCCCCTTTCAATTTAATGTTGCTTAACTACGAATACATTAATTAA
The DNA here is from genome assembly GCA_030837315.1 of Planctomycetota bacterium. Classification (GTDB taxonomy): domain Bacteria; phylum Planctomycetota; class Brocadiia; order Brocadiales; family Brocadiaceae; genus Brocadia. Next base: position 789 of record JAUPKS010000203.1, on the reverse strand, counting down.
TTTATCGGAATAATCTGACAAAAATTAAGAGCAAAAGAAGTTTTGCCGATTTTATCGGTCTTTAATTCCACCTTTTTTTTACAAATGGTTAGTGAATCATGCTCATAAAATATTTTTAAGAGTGTTAGTTAATTCCCGAGCTAAACCACCCGCTAAACGGGTGTGAATATCAAAAATTATGCTGCAGTATTTAACAATTTAATACGATAAATCGTCGAAGAAACCATATAGCCAAAATAAGTTATTTGTATGAACTGATTTTGCAAACAAGTATAAAAAAAGTTTGAAAATATTTTCAAGAGTATGGAATTCTGAAATCTGGGGTATCCGCTTGACTCCAGTAGCACCAATATGACTACTAGTAATGGTGTAATTTAACACCGCCAACCACAAGATATGGTATCTACTTGAGTCAAGCGATTACCCCCATTCTGAAAAATAGGTATTAAAAAAGGCCAGAATCAGATAAGAAAGTTGGAAAGATATACAATAAAACCTAAGAACAAGTACTCGAAGATGCAAAGAATATTCTCATAACGGTGATATTAAGGGCAAAATTTAAAAGCTTTAGACACAAATAAAGGTGTAAAATTGGAACATTACTTTGTTAAAAAATCACACATGAGAAAATATTTTTAAATCGTAAGTAGAGTCTGACACAACTTATGACTTTTCAATGCTTTGCGACTAATACTTACCCTTGATTTATCCCTTTATTCCTGCTATTAATTGCACTTGTGAACTTTCTGAGCCACCAACAACAGGAGCAAAGGATTTGAGTATTTTTGG
>JAUPKS010000202.1 GCA_030837315.1 Planctomycetota bacterium | reverse complement strand
GTGCTCTTCCGATCTCTTCTCGAGCAAATTCCAGTGCAATCTCTCGTCCGATACCAGTTCCCGAACCCGTAACCAAGACCCTTTTGTTTGCCATTTTTGCTGAGTTTTTCAATCGCTATATTCCTTTCTATATAAGGTTTTACTATACAATTACCACCATTGCGTAAAGTTATAATTATTGACTTTCGGAATTACCTAGCCAATTCATCTTTGTGTGGACATAAAAAAGAATGCTCTCGGTTGTTACTAGATTGCGTAAGGAAATAAACAAGCAAAAGTAATTTGCTTCTTAAATATTAATTGACCACGAATTTTTGGAGTTTAAGATAATGCAGGCATTACACCTGCATTAATCAAAAATACTACCGTGATTTCAACTCTCCCCAAGCAATAGACAATTTTCCTGATGGTAAAACGACTGCTCCATTAATTATCCCTTTTGTTGCAATACTCTTAACGTCATCTGCACTCAAAACGCCGTCATAAATCATAACTTCATCAATGTCACCGTTGAAGAAGCGGCTGGTCCCCATCCACGCCCCAATATTTAATGGTGTTTTTGTATATTCTACTTTAGGGTTAGGATTTTTTCTGGTATTAGCCAGAACGCCATCTTTGTATGAAAGCACCTTTTCTTCTGTTTTAACATACGCAATATGCTGCCATGCACCCTCGGTAAATTCTACATATCCTGCGGCATCAACCTGCCATGTATTGTCATTGCCACGATAACCCATATACCATAATTTACTACCCATGGCATTTTCACTTTGCACTACCCAATTGGCGGGTGTATGACTGTAATCAATAAGCGCGACGATGGCTTCGTCCTGGGCTCCTGGTTTGACGAAGAAAGTAATAGTGAAATCTTGCAGAGCAAACGCATCAGTCTCTGGTATTTTCACCCAACTTTTCGCCCCATCCAAATTCAAAGCCTTGCCGTATTTTCCGTCAACCCATTTGGGTCCATTCGTGAGTGTCCCATCATGTCCATTCCCGGTGAAATCTTTGGCTACATCACCTTTGCCTTCATCAAAAAGCCATATTGCTACAGCGGATCCCAGGTCAACTTTAGCATAACTTTGTCCTGTCAACATCAGACTAATGAAAATCAAGCTAATGAAAATTATGGTTGTCCTTATTACTGCCGTTTTCATTCTTTATAACCTCCATTGATGCAATGGCACTGTAAAATTAAAATGCCAATATTGAACATGAACCATTGACGCTGAAGATTTCTTATTTCTTATTTTCTCTTTCTCACATCCTTTTTATACTATTTTATATCTAAACACCTTGAAAGACGGTCGACTTTTCATATAAAGATCGGAAGGTAATGCAGACGAAACGCCTACATTACCAAAAATCTCAAAAACACTATTGAGATTTCAACTCTCCCCAAGCAATGGGCAGTTTCCCTGAAGGTAAAACGACTGACGTATTAGATAGACCTTCTGTCGCAATACCCTTAACGTCATCTGCACTCAAAACGCCATTATAAATCATAACCTCGTCGAGGATACCGTTGAAGAAACGCTGGGTACCTTGCCACGCGCCAAGATTTAATGGTTTTTTTACATAATCTACAGTAGCGTCAGCATTTACTCTGGTATTAACCAGAACGCCATCTTTGTATGAAAGCATATTAGTACCTGTTTTAACAAACGCAATATGCTGCCATACACCCTCGGTAAATTCAACATTTCCTGCGGCATCAACCTGCCATGCAGCAGAATCTTTGCCACGATAACCCATATACCACATTTTACTACCCATGCCATTTTCAGTTTGCACTACCCAATTGGCCGGTGTATGATCGTAATCAATGAGCGTAACAATACCCTCATCTTGTGGTCCTGGATTAACGAAGAAAGTAATAGTGAAATCTTGCAGAGCAAACGCATCAGTCTCCGGTATTTTCACCCAACTTTTCGCCCCATCAAGACTCAAAGCCGTGCCGTATTTTCCGTTAACCCATGAAGGACCACTCGTGAGTGTCCCATCATGTCCGTTCCCTGTGGAATCTTTAGCCATATCACCTTTGCCTTCATCAAAAAGCCATATTGCTACAGCGGATCCCAGGTCAACTTTAGCATAGCTTTGTCCTGTCAACATCAGACTAATGAAAATCAAGCTAATGAATATTATAGTTGTCTTTGTTACTGCAATTTTCATTTCTCATAACCTCCATTGATGTAATGACACTGTAAAAAATAAGTGCCAATAGTGGACATTAACCATTGACGCGGAAAATATCTTGGTTCTTATTTTTTTCTCGCCCCCCTTCATATCCGAGCCTGTTAAAAAAAGTAAACCCTTGTAAAATAAGGATTTGAGCAGTGCCAAAAAAAACATGGTTAAGTAATTCGGTAAGGTTCTTATTTTTCCCATGTTCATTTATTATTCCACCTTTATCCTGAAAATTTGGCACCGAGTAAATAACGACAAATATGGTCTATTGATTTTCCATCTCCCCAAAAAGCCCATACTTGGCTCTGATCCTCATAGCTGTCCATTTTAGTTTCATACCCGATCGCTGGGGTATGGTATTCCATCTCGCCAAAATTGCCCAATTCACCATTATCGTTATAGCATTGTATTGCATAGCCGAAATCCTCAGGGCTGTCCCATGGAGTATCTACATATTTACCAGATGGATTTATAAGAAAATTTCGGACTAGCAGTGACTTTTTACCATTTCCAGTTGAGCGTATATATCCAATCCTTCCCACAAGTGATGTAGCCTTTACACCGATCTTATGACGCTCTCTCCCATCCATAAGGAATCTAATGTATCTAGGAGCAATATGAATATGGCTCGAAGTGGTCTTCTCAAAGTAATCATGAGGCTGGCTTTTCATTACTGTTGGGATAATAATATGACCACTTGCTGGAAGCTGTATCAAATTCCATATACCCAATCGGATTCCCTCTTCTTGCATTGAGAGCAATCGCAGGGATGTATATTGCTCATAGCCAATGTATTCAACATTCTGAATGATTTTCGGGGCATCTTTTTCATAACATAATGGATTCTCAGCTAACCGGATAACTTTTTTTATTTCAATTTTGCTTTCTTTTTTCAAATTATGAAAGGCAATTTCTGCCTGATTTGTCATCATCAATGTACCATTATTAGATTGAATGACGTAATCACCCGGATCAATAGATGCAGGAACCTCATAAGAATTCCAGGGATCATTACTGTCCTTAATAAAAAGATTTATCTCAGGGGCTATCCAAGTCCGGTCTCCTCCGCTGTTCTTCCAGCCTGTTGAGGAGAAAAAAAT
>JAUPKS010000201.1 GCA_030837315.1 Planctomycetota bacterium | reverse complement strand
TTGCCCTGAGTATCGTGTTCATTGCGGGGGAGTGTGTGCATTCCCAAAATGGGAGAGATGGTATCACTGATCGAAGACCCTGGGTTGTCGCTTTTATTTTTGGACTGCTCCACGGTTTCGGCTTTGCCGGAGCACTGTCAGAAGCAGGCCTGCCCCAGAAAGACATTCCCGTTGCGTTGCTATCATTTAATATCGGGGTGGAATTTGGCCAGATATTGTTCATCATGGGGGTGATCATTCTCGGTAGTATCATTCGGAGGATACCGGTTGTATGGCCACGTTGGGTCATACAGATTCCACCGTACGGTATCGGAGCGGTCGCAAGTTATTGGACTATCCAGCGTATTGTTTCATTCTTGTGATAGAAATGAAACCTGTAAATTGAAAATTTAACTTTGCAGTTTGCATTTTAAAATTTCCATTCTACGCTTCTGTCTCGTTCAGGGTCAGGGATATAACCCGCGCAGCTTCTTCGCCTCTGCCACCCGCCCTATGCCCAGCATTAATGCCGCGGTTCTCATATCTATGCCTTGTTTATTGGAAAGGGCCAGCACCCTGTTGAATGTGCCAACCATAACATCTTTCAGCCTTTTCTGGATGTCTTCTTCACTCCAGAAATAATACTGAATATCCTGTACCCATTCAAAATACGAGACCGTTACGCCACCAGCATTGGCAAGGATATCAGGCACTAAAAACACTTTTTTAGCCTGCAATATCTTATCCGCTTCTGGTGTTGTCGGACCATTGGCGCCTTCTACGATAATTTTCGCCTTAACCTTGTCGGCATTTTGTTCGGTAATCTGCCCTTCAATAGCTGCAGGAATAATAACATCGCAATCCAGTTCAAAAAGCTCTTCATTTGCTATGGCATCAGCATCCCTCAGACCAATAACATGTTTATGTTCTTTAATATAGTGTAAAAGATAAGGAAGGAGTATGCCCTTTGGATTATATGCCCCACCACTCACATCGCTTATGGCTACAATATTACAACCCTGTTCATATAAAAGCCTTGCAGCTACAGAACCAACATTACCCATCCCCTGTATGGCCACACGCAAACCACGAAGTTCTTTATATAATACCCGTGCCGCCTCCGTTACCATGTAGGCAACCCCCCGGCCTGTGCCTTCCGCCCTTCCCAGCGAACCTCCCAACAACAAGGGCTTACCGGTAACAACTCCCGGGACTGTATTACCCTGCTGCACACTATACGTATCCATCATCCAGGCCATCGTCTGGGAATTGGTGTAAAGATCGGGGGCAGGAATATCTTTATCTGGTCCTATCATCTGGACAATTTCTGTGGTATAACGCCGGGTCATGCGTTCCAGTTCATTTTGAGACATTTCTTCAGGGCTACATTGAACGCCTCCTTTGGCTCCGCCATAGGGCATGTGCATGAGTGCGCATTTCCATGTCATCAACATAGCGAGTGCGGAAACTTCATGAAGATCTACATTGGGATGGTAGCGGATACCGCCTTTGGAAGGACCTAAGGTAATATCATGTTGTACCCGATAGCCTTTGAATACCTTTACTTTTCCGTTGTCCATTCTAACGGGTACTGAAACAATAAGGGAGCGTTTCGGATACCTCATGCGCTCCCTTATTTCATCTTCTAAATTCAATATTTCAGCTACTGCATCAAATTGCTCAAGCGCCGTTTCGTAAAGAATATCATTTTGTTCCATCTCAAGTGGTACCTCATTTAATCAGATTATTGAGCCCCGAACAGGGTCGCCAGGAAAATCGAAAGTCATTATAGTAAGTTAAAACGAAGAATGCAAGTCCGCGAGATATTTTTCTTACGTAGAAATTTTAAAATTCCTCACGAAACTTATCCTTGAGGAATCTGGGAAGGATACACGGCGTTACCCCATATTTTGGCGGATATTCAGGAGGCTGGTAACTCCGATCTCAAGCCCACCAGCTATTTTCACTAAGGCACCTGGTAGACCAAGAAAAAGTAAATACGTGTATCCCCTATTCAGTTGAGGATCCGTCACAATCCATCCAACGGGCTCCGTACACCTTTGCCACCTTTATTTCAGACATGAGTATAAATCATTGTCGTGCTCACATCTTTATGCCCCAGTAATTCTTGTACCGTGCGAATATCATAACCATCTTCAAGTAAGTGAGTAGCGAAGCTGTGCCGGAAGGTATGACAACTTGCAGGTTTATTGATCCCTGCTGCACGAACCGCAGCCTTTACCGCCTTTTGCAAAACAGTTTCATAAATATGATGCCTACGTTCTATCCCTGATCTCGGGTCAATAGAGCGATTGGAAGCAGGGAATACATATTGCCAGGCAAATTCCCTTTCAGCATTTGGATATTTTTTTTCAAGTGCAAAAGGCAGGTAAACTTTGCCAAAACCCTCTTTCAACTCCTGTTCATGCAAGATGCTTACCTTTTCCAAGTGTTTCTTTAACGGTTCTTTCAAAGATTCGGGCAACATGGTTAATCGATCTTTGCCACCCTTCCCATCTCTGACCGTAATTTGACTATACG
>JAUPKS010000021.1 GCA_030837315.1 Planctomycetota bacterium | reverse complement strand
TTCCAATCCTCATGGTGGCCCACGCATTTGATGGGCTGCCCGATATGCCCATTCACCTTGTGGTCATGAACCGGGGCCAGATAACCTCCGACAGGTTTTGCGGGGCAGATGAGGTTGAGGAGGTCATCAGAAAGGAATGCAGGGTGGCGGGAAATGGGGGGAGGAAGAGGGATTAGAGCCGCTGATTGAGCATCTGATTGGGAAAAAATAATTCTTCACCCAAAATGTTTTTCGTTAGGTATCTTCAATCTAATAATCGCTTGGAGGGAATAAAATTGGCACCAGACATCAACGCTGTATCACAAGTTATTTGAAAATGCTAACTATGTGATACGTTTGACATGCTTGATCACCTTGCAGGGTATTGATTTTTATGCATAAAGAAGCCATCACAAGTTAATGAAAAACTTGGAAAGTGGAGCAATTTTATTCCGTATGGGGGATTCCTGTATCCAAATAAGATATAATCCAACAAACCATATAAAAAAAATGACTAACCAATAAATGAAATGCATATTTTCGGGAATCCAAGAGCTTAAATAAGTATATTTTCCAGCGAAAAAGCCGAATGAGATAAAGAGATATGCAATTAATCCGTGCCTTTCTTGATTTTTTAAGGTTATTTTTAAAAGCTCAATTTTTGGCAAAGCAAATACTAAAGTGATTATAAAAAGTATTGCTAAAACGGTGAATACAAAAGGAGAAAGCGAATTTAGCGCGATTTCTTTTGATACCTGATTTGAGATATTATTTCTATTCGCATTCGTATATATAGAGTGAGAGCCATTGCTAATGATGTTGTTACTAACAGCTACATTATTAATAATATTCTTAGATCCTTCAGTCAATAACAGACTAGAATTATTTGTGACAATGTTATTACTAAAATTCACATTATTTATAAAATTATAACTTGCATCACTCTCCACTACACCAGAATTGCCGGGTGGGGCAAAATTCTTAATAGTAACATCCTCTAATTTAACCATATCGAAATTCTCAGATACAAACGCCATCTGAGAAGTGCAAATGGGAACAATTGATAAAATAATAAGCAATGTACCAAATATTGATAAGGGCCTTTTCATCTCATATCCTATAAGATGGTCTATTATTTTAATATTTTGTTCTTTGCTCGCCATCTCTGCTTGAGTTGTGCCTCATACCTGTATGCGATCCGGTGCACTGCATCCCTGATAATGGATAAATAGTTTAGAATCCATCCCCATCGAGCGCAACGCCACAGCCTAGCTGGACCTGGTAACCTCACTTTTTGGCTTCACCCAAAAGGTTTTTCGTTAGATATGTAAATCTATCCATTCAAGGAGGCTCACTGATGGGATGGAAAGGCTTTGCACGGGCTATGAATCGAGCAGCTGTTCGACACCAACGAGAATTACAGAAGCAACAAAAATTGATAGCGAAAATGCAAGAAGCTGAGAAAGCGGCTTACGAAGTTCAGGTTTACGAAAACCATATCGATTTGCTGTTATCAGTCCACAAGGAATGTGGGGAAACTTTCGACTGGGCGAAAATCGAGCACTCGGAACCCGCAACAAAGCCAGATCAGTTACATAAGCATGAAGATGCTGCAAAATTTACTCTTTCATCCCTAAAATTAGGGCTATCAGATAAGTTGCTCGGAAGAGGAAACGCAAAGAAAAAGCAGTTATTGGATGCAATTGAAGATGCCAAGAAACTCGACGAAAAAGAGTATAATGATGCATTAATTTCATATAAAAAAGAATTTGATGACTGGCAAACCGCAAAGGAGCTTTCAACTAAAATTCTTGCAGGCGATAAGACCGCATATATTGAAGCTATAAAAAAGGTTGATCCGTTTTCCGATATCAATGGTCTTGGTTCATCTTTCAGTATTACCGTAAACAACGAAAAGATGCTTACTGCAATCCTACACGTCAATGGTGAGAACGTTATCCCTAATGAAGTTAAAACCTTAACCAAAAGCGGTAAAGTATCAATAAAACCTATGCCAAAAAATAGATTTTATGAAATATATCAAGATTATGTTTGTGGATGCACTCTACGCGTAGCCAGAGAATTATTTGCCCTTCTTCCTGCAGATACCGTTTTCGTTAATGCCACAGGCTCTCTTTTGAATAAGCAGACAGGAAATATAGAAGAGACGCCCTTTTTATCTGTGGCGATTCCTAGAAAAACTTTTGACAGGCTCAATTTCGAAAATCTAGACCCATCAGATTCGTTAGGCAATTTCGTTCACAACATGAATTTTAAAAAGGGCAAAGGCTTTGGTCAAGTAGAGATCTTAGATTCATCGACTTTCACGAATGCCTGACGAAAACACATTGATCCAAAACTTTTTGTCAGATATTATCATCTATGTAGCTAGAGGAACAATAAAATTCGGTGAATTTCCATGCTCGAGCCGCTGATTGCAAATAATGTGGTCTGCCACGCTCTGGAGGCCATGATCTTCGCCTCCGTTGCCTGCAGCATTTTGGGCGTAATCATCTCCAGGATG
>JAUPKS010000200.1 GCA_030837315.1 Planctomycetota bacterium | reverse complement strand
TGAGAATCGATGTCATCATTACGAGATATGAGTTGTTCACGTATCCGCACTCATATTCTAGTCTGTCAATCCCGAAGGGGTAACCACTGACGGGAGAGCCGTATGCGGGAAACCCGCCTGTGCGGTTCGGAGGGAGGGGAGGCGAAAGCCTTCCCTACCCCTATCCTTAGATTGAAATTCCTATACGTATACATTAACATAAACCAAACAAAGGAAACAAACCCATGGTCTTCTGGATTGCTACGAGTATCTTTATTGCATCGTACGGATTAATTGTCTCTGAAAAGCTCGACAAAACTAAGGTTGCGTTAGTTGGCGCAGGCTTGATGCTGATTCTTAAAATCGTAAGCCAGCACGAGGCCTTTTATGACGAAAAATATGCCATAGACTATAACGTTATATTCCTTCTCATCGGCATGATGATTATCGTCAACATCTTGAGCAAAACGGGTCTATTCCAATTCCTGGCAATAAAGTCTGCAAAGCTGGCAAAAGGCAAACCCTTTCTGATCCTCATTTTCTTTACCATCATCACAGCCGTACTTTCTGCCTTTCTTGACAATGTGACGACCGTGTTGCTTTTAGTCCCCGTTACCTTGTTTATCGCAGACGAGCTGGAATTGGACCCTTTCCCATTTTTGATATCGGAAGTTATGGCATCTAATATTGGCGGTACGGCCACACTCATTGGTGACCCGCCCAACATTATGATTGCCAGCAAGGTACAGCTCACATTCATGGATTTTATCTATCATATGGCACCAGCAGTCCTCTTTATTTTCGGCTTCTTCCTCCTGACGATAAAATTACTCTTTGGGAAGAAACTTCATGTAAAAGAAGAAGTAAAACAAAAATTACTTGCAATAGATGAGTTTGCCTTGATCAAAAACTATAGTCTGTTGAAAAAATCACTGAGTGTATTGGGAATGGTCATCGTGGGATTTATCTTTCATGGCATACTCCATTACGAACCTGCAACGATTGCCATTCTGGGTGCGGCTGTTTTACTCATTATATCAAAGGAAGACCCGCATCATGTGTTGAAAGAGTTGGAATGGCCGACACTTTTCTTTTTTATCGGTCTCTTTATTATCGTAGGGGGTGTCATTAAGGTAGGTCTGATTTCTAACCTTTCCGAAGGTATGATTTCGCTTACAAAACCAAGCGCAGAAAACATGTTTGTCACAGCAATTACCACCTTATGGTTTTCTGCTATGAGTTCGGCGATCGTTGATAACATCCCTTTTGTGGCGAGCATGATCCCTCTGGTTATAGATACCGCGCATGCGGTATTGCCTTCCGGGAAGGATTTTAAATCAGTCGTTCAGCATACAACCCTTATGCCTGTGTGGTGGTCGTTAGCTTTAGGGGCATGCCTCGGGGGAAACGGCTCGCCGGTTGGCGCATCTGCCAATGTTATCACCTTAGGTCTGGCGGAAAAGGCAGGGTATCCTATATCGTTCAGAAAATTTATTGCCTACGGGATACCCATCACCATTGAAACAATTATTATAGCGACTATTTACGTCTGGCTGCGATATTACGCCTTTATTTAAAATGTTAAAGAAAACCGTCTTTTACCTGTTTTCAATTCTTGTTATTGGATGGAGTATAAGTCCCTTTCTCTGGATTTTGTTGACCTCTCTCAAACCTGCTTCGCAGGTCATGCAACTGCCGCCCATATTCCCCGATAATTACACTATTGACGCATACAAAAACGTCCTTTTGGGAAGCCATTTTCCCAAATACCTATGTAACAGTTTTATGGTCTCATTATCGACGGTATTAATCACCATACCTTTTTCACTCCTCGCAGCATATGGTGTTTCACGATTCTCATTCCGGGGGAAGACGGTCTTTTTGTTTACGGTCATTATCCTGTTTACCCTTCCTTCCATAAGCCTTGTAGCCGCGCTCTATAAACTCTTTTATGCCCTCGGTTGGATCAATCTGCCTATCTCCCTTATTTGTACTTACAGCGCCCACAATTTTCCATTGGCATTCTTCCTCCTGGCAAAATACCTTGATAAAATACCCATTGAGATGGACAGGGCAGCCCTTATGGACGGCTGTAACTATTTCCAAACCTTTCGCTATGTGATTACCCCTATCACACTACCCGGTATTATTTCTGCTTCGGTTCTTATTTTTATCTTTTGCTGGAATGAATTCCTTTTTGCCCTTACCTTTACCCCGGACGAATCAACACGGATGGCTTCGGTAGGGATTGCCCTGTTTCAGGGTACTTATGAAATTCCCTGGGGTGATATTGCTGCTGCCTCTGTCGTGGTAACACTTCCACTCCTTATCTTTTTAATGTTTTTCCAGAAATATGTTGTACAAGGTTTAACATCAGGAGCGGTGAAGGAATGAAGATAAGGCTGCAAGACCTTACAAAGCAATACAGACATACCACCGCCGTAAACAATCTCAATTTAGAAATAACCAGCGGCGAATTTCTGGTGGTGCTGGGATCCAGCGGAAGCGGGAAATCCACCACGTTAAATATGCTTGCAGGTTTAGAAGCACCCACTTCCGGATACATCTTCTTTAATGAACATATAGTTAATCAAACTCCACCCGGGAAAAGAGACATTGCCCTGGTCTTTCAGAGCTATGCCTTGTATCCCCACATGAAGGTTTACGACAATATTGCCTTTCCCCTCAAAATTCGAAAAGAAAAGGATATACATCAAAAGGTCATCGAAACGGCTGGTATGTTAGGATTGAGCGCCTTACTGCAAAAGTATCCAAAAGAGCTTTCGGGCGGGGAGAAACAACGGGTGGCGCTGGCAAGGGCGCTTGTGCGAAAACCACAGGCCTTTCTCATGGATGAACCTCTGAGTAATCTGGATGCGCCTCTTCGGCTTTCAGCGAGGGGAGAACTAAAAAGGCTGCAAAGGAAAAGTAATATCACAACTATTTATGTTACTCACGACCAGACTGAGGCGCTTACCCTGGGAGACCGTATTGTCATCATGGATAAAGGCAATTTACAGCAGATTGGGACGCCCGAAGAGATATACCTGAGACCTGGAAATGTGTTTGTCGCCGGTTTTATAGGAACACCGCCGATGAATATGATCCACGTAGAGCCGTGTGGAGATCGCTCCTTTTTTTCAGGAGAAACCAGATTTGAATTTCCCGTTCCTTTGCCGGTAAAAACGAACTGTATTTTCGGTATACGTCCGGAAAAACTGACCATAGCGCCTGCAAATACACCTTCTGCAATACCGGGTATGATTGAATATATCGAATATTTAGGACATGAATTAATAAGCCATGTTAAAATTGCCCCAAACATAACATGGTATGTAAAAAGCACTGCTGAACAAATAAGAGCGGGTGATCTGGTGGGGCTGAAATTTTCTTGCGATGATATTCATTGGTTTGACCCGATTACACAAGTAAGGATAGAATTTTGATAAAACGAATACTCTTACTTCCATACAGCATTTACTTTCTAAAAAATACTACC
>JAUPKS010000199.1 GCA_030837315.1 Planctomycetota bacterium | reverse complement strand
GAAAGTCTTTCATCAATTCCGCACGGGAGATATCGAACCGGGTAAAATATGCCTTGCCTTCCGTGTGGTTTAAATCAAAGGGGAGTTTAAAGGCATACGCATTGGTTCGTAAAGCATCGTAGGCATTGGCATTTACATATTCTGGCGCAGCCGCTAATTCTTCAGCAGACGAAAGGGTTTGTCTCAACCGGAATACTTTGTAATTATTTCCTCCGGTGTGAACGATTTTACATACCGCTTTTTTGTCCCGTAAATAATGAGGTAAGATGTCTGATAATCCCGTTTTTGTTTCCGTCTCGAAAATCTGTGCCTGATCGGTTACAGGCATACCTGCCGCTACCAGGGTATTAAGCAGGCCATTGGATATTTTACCTTTCAACGGATCCGCTCCATCCGAGAGTGTTCCGGTGTAATCAATACCAGCATCTGGGGCAACTGCTTCCTCTAATAATTCACACACCAGATCAATGTAAGGCACAGGAGTATTGGCGTTTTCGCAACCTAAATCAATCTCACCTAAATTGGGTCTGCGTTCAAATAATACATTTTTGGCTATTTTTAAGGTGGGACGAACTGCCGGTGGTGGTGGGGCAGGAACAGTAATGTCAACTACACTTCTCTTATCCAAAAACTGAAGTATCTCAACAAGATAGGCAGCCGGGCTATACACAGAACGGCAATGTTCACAGGCACAGAGATCGGTAAGCTTGAACAGTGATTTCAGGTTAGGGAAGTCTTTGCTAACCGCCTCCAATTTCATGGCAAGGGATTTCATTTCTAAAGCAGGGACATCCATAGCCCTCATAGTATCCTGCAATTCTCCCACAATAAGCATGGCGGCTGTATTGGTGCGTTCTGCCCTTCTGAAAATGGATTCGGCCTCTTCGGCTTTGATACCTGCTTTGGGGGCTATTTCTTTTACAAAGCGGGTTTCGCCTATGGCAGCAATGCTTTGTGCGGAATGAATATTCTCCTTTAATAAGGCATTTGTTTTACTATAATGAGGAACCAGTTTAAAAACACGCTGCACGGATTTCAATTCTTCCCGCATGGCTTCGTTTTTCTTTGTAACCAGTTTTTTCTTTTTGAGAAAAAGATCAATATTGCTATGCTGCAAATCAAAATCATCATGGCTGGTAAGAAATTCAGTGATTTCTTTGTGGTTTTTCAAAATAATATTCTTCTTTTTCTCCCTTTCCAACTGTGCAGTAAAGGCCATGGTAGGATATGCCTTTTCCATTTTTCTAACAATGGACGATGCATGAAGGTCAATCAGTTTTTTGTCTAACGGTTTGCCGGCAAGGTCTATTTTGTCTGCCAATTTGGTTAATTCCTCTTTCCAGGCGGCTTTGTTCAGTTTGGCTAATTTTTTTACATCCTCCGGTTTTTTAATTTTTTGCGCTTCGCTGATTTGACTGATGATGAGGTCATCAAATCCCAATAATTCGCCTAATGCAAGGCTTGCTTTTGCATGGGTTGCTTTTGCTTCACTGCTAAAGAATGAATCATCTGTTATTTTTTGGAGGAAGGCATTCAGGTCGTTTTTGTTTTCCTGGAAAAGTATGCCTATCTCATCTATCTTGTTTTCCAGCACAAAGCGGCTGATGATATTCAGCACTTTTCTTGGATGTTCGTTTTTGTAATATTCTTCTGCCTTTTGTTTATAACGCAGCAGCAGTTCATAAGTTTTCTTCCATTCTTTGGCAACCCTATCGGGAACAATCATCTCTTTTGCAGCAGCTTCCACATCATGCTGCATGGTTTTTACATCAGCCAGGGCTGCATCATAGAGTAAAGGCAAGATTTCCGTGTTGATGTCTACGAGCAACCTTGCGTGGAAAGATTTGGCAAAGTCGTTCTTAAGCAGGGTGTTTTTCCTGAGCAGGGCATAGAAAAAGACAGCATCAATTTTAGATGCCTCATTCAGGCGGTGTGCCACCACGAAGTGTTCTATTTTTTCAGCCGGTATCTCAGCTTCTTTAGACAGGAAGGTAATATCACGGTGTTCTTTACTTTCTTGCAAGTCGATAATGGCTACCTTACCGGCTAAGTAGCTTACTTGTTTGAGAATAAAATCATATTCCACTACTTCAGGCTTAATGGTCTGCTCAATGGTGATGTTGATCTCTTCCCGATCCGAAGCATTAAACCGCACCGCATCTATATGGGAAGCATAGAGCAGGGTCTTCTTTTCCCGGGTAAATACTTTAATGACAATATCCGCTTCTTTCTTGCCCCTGCCGCTTAGCTGGCTGTGCGACCAGGCGATTTCGTATTTGCCATCTCTGTCGGTGATGCTTTCTCCCAGTAGCTCCACGTCGCGCATATCTCTGTCAAATGCCTGCACAATGAGATTTGCCAGAGGGCGGTTGAGTTTGTCAACTACCCGTCCAAGAGCGAGGTTTGGTTTTCGATTTTCAATTTGATTTACCATGGAATTCCTCCTTTATAATTTAAAGTAAGTGTTCAGCCGTCAGCTATCATCATCTCCTATACCCATCTGACCGCTGATGGCTAATAGCTGAACCCTTACCTTCTGCTTGTTTACCTCAGCCATTGGTCAAACTTAAGAATCAAAGATTATTTTCTTCTAACCTCCACGTTGCAGAATTCAAGAAGCAAGACCTTGCCCCCATTAGCCCTTTGAAAAAGCATGTCATTGCGAAGTTTGTTGTCTATAATAAATATTGGCATCATTACCTATGTCTTCCTTCAAAACAAGACATGAACCAATGCCCGCCCCCCCCAAAAAAATTACTTCAATTCCATCACCTGGAAAGAATAACAATGCTGTTTGCCGGGATGGTGATCAACGCCGAGAAAGGAAGCCCGTGCATCCCGGAACCGTTCACATCTATTCCTCCACCGTTGCCAACTACTCCTGGATTAACCCAGTTATCATAGATATCGCTGTTGAACTCCTCTTTCCAGTAACCGTTTCTTGGAAAGCCAAGTGCATAGTTGAAATGGGTCGAATCGTTCAGGCTCGCCACTACTATCACATCATGTCCTTCACCTGGAACCCAGCGGTGGAATGCCAATACACGGTTATTATTATGAACATGAAAGATATTGATCCCGCTGCCCCTTAAGCCCTTTAAGCGGTTGCGGGATTCAATAATCTCCCGGGTAAATCGTAAATAATCCACCATGGGTTTATTACCTTGGTTGAGTCCATCCCACGATATCTGAAACGGGCTGTTCGGTTCGTCATGCCATTGTTTATCTTCAAGGAATTCCTGCCCCATAAACAGGTGGGGGATGCCGGCTGACGTCAGGACAAGCCCCAAGGCAACCCGTGAACGGCTACGCGCATACCAGGAGTGGCTGTTTGAGGAGTCGGCAATTCTGGGAATACGCAAACCCCGGCCATTTCGCACGATGTCATGATTTTCTGTGCATTGAATGGCCCGCCATGTATCATTGAGTACCGGTGAGACAATTTCGCGGGCAATACGTTCCATGTCAACAAAAGCTGCAGCGCCTTGAGAGGTCTGGCCAATGGCGCTCCGGATCGCATCTCGCAAACCGTCATTCTGGGTGGCGTCGAACCCGGCGCCGTTTTGGGAGGTGGAACGGACAATCGCATCCTCCACGGGCCAGCACTCGGCAATATGGATTGCCTCAGGCTTGACATAGTGACAGGTGTCTGTAACGTACTTGCAAAACAGCCAGCCGTGTTCGCCACCCTCATTTTTGATGACGCTTACCTCGTCGTAGCGGAAGCCATCACTATGGTATTCAGTGAGATAGAACCTTGCATTGTCGATCAGGAACTGTTTGACATTATCATTCCAGTAGGCAAATACCAGTCCGCCTGCCCAACCGCGATCGCTAAAATAGAGACTATCGTTTGGGTTGCCGTAGGGTTTTCGATCGAAGAAGTAGATGCTCTGTTCGCCGAAATCACCACCGGCGTGGTTATAGACGACATCGAAGAGCACCGCGATCCCGTAGACATGACACATATCGATCATTAATTTTGGTTCTTTCGTAAAAAAGTTGAAGGCTGATAACCTAAGGCATAGAAGCCTTGTAATAAAAGGGGAATAAGTAGTAGCATCGAATTTCGACCGTATGTAATATGGTTTTGTGAGAGAACAGGATCATATTACAAGGGGGGAAATTCGATGCAGTTAAATACTATCACAGAGTTACTACGAATTCCAGGGTATAAAATAACGCATATGATATCGTGCAGGAAAAGCAGTATAGAGTTTTTATTGAAGCGAGAGGAAGACAAGGCGTGTGTATGTTCAGGGTGTGGCAAAGTACATAACACGGCAGTACATAGCGAGGGAAGAGTGCTCGTAGAAGACTTACCGATAAGTGGCAAGAGGGTATATTTGCATATACCAAAGAGGAAGTCGGTTTGCCTGGAAGACGGGAGTATTCGGGTAGAGGAGATCGAGTGGGTAAGAGGGAGATTTACGAAGCGTTTTGTAGAGCACGTGTATCGATTGACCTCAATAACAACGAATAAGGAAGCTGGATGGTTTTTGGGTATAGATGATGAGACCGTGTATCGGCTAGACAAGGGGATGTTAGAGGAATTAGCACAGGAGAAGATAGAGAAGGTGAAGGCGCCCCGTCATATGAGTGTAGACGAGGTTGCATGGCAGAAGTGGCACAAGTATGTTACCAATGTTGTTGATGTTGATAGGCGCAAGGTAATTTGGAATCACGATGGGCGGGGCAAGACTACGCTGGATACATTTTATCATAAGATAGGGACGTGGGGTTGTAAAAGGATAAAGGCAGTGGCAAGTGATGGGGCAAAGGGATTTCTTTCCTCTACCAAGGAGCATGCGAAGAATGCCTTGATCGTGTTGGATCATTTTCATGTGAAGAAGTATCTGAATGAAGCGGTAGACGTAGTGAGAAAGGAAGAACTGAGAAAAGCCAGGCAACAAGGCCATGAGGAACTAGGTCAAATACTGCATTGCAACAAGAGATTTATATTAATGCAGAATACGGTTACGAATAAGCAGAAGGATATTTTAGATAAACTCTCAACCCTCAATGAGAGGGTATATAAGGCAATGCTTTTAAAGGATCAATTTCTTTCCATTTATGTAGAAGGGAATCTAAGGGTAGCGTATGCAAATCTTAAGGCATGGATAGGAGCGGCGATACGGTCAGGGATACTATCATTCGTGGAATTAGGATATAAGTTTTTCAGGAAGAGACATTACGTACTGAACTATTTTGTTTGCAAAATAACCTCCGCGATATCAGAAGGAATCAATAACAAGATAAAACGGCTAAAGCGTATGGCATACGGTTATCGGGACGTTAAATATTTCTTACTCAAGATTCATCAGCATTGCGGGCTTCTTGACCCTAAGCTTTCAACTTAAATACGAAAGACACAAGAATTTACAATGCTGCAAAATCAGAATTAATGAGAGTAGATTCTTTCTTTTTTCCAAATATCAGCGATTATCCCTTTAGTGAAATGGAAGGATTGGTATACACAACTCCAGAAGGGAAAACAATTAAAGGCTTTGATATTCCTTCAAAAGGACTCATTGAAATTTTTTATAAATCAAAGGATATTAAAGAAAAAAATAAATGCACTTCTGATGTTAGATTCTCACAAGGAGGAAGGCGTTCCTGAATTCTTGCTAGAAGTTGTCCGGAATAGCAATGACATGAGAATACGCCATAGTGCTTTAAGGTCATTCCAAACTTTGGTTGACAATTTCCCAGAAAATCGATTTGACTATAAAGAAAATGAAATGCTTTGGGAAAAACACCAACAAGATTTTTATAAAAATAATGAAGTGGCTCCAGGGAAAAATGAAAAATCCAACAATGAACTAAGTAGAAAGAAGTAAATTTAAAACAGATAATAACCTAACACGAACAAGTCAAAAGGAAGGACTGATTGACGGGATTAACGGTTTATATCAAGTTTGTTTTGCGCATCACTAATCAACCATGGCATCACCCACAG
>JAUPKS010000198.1 GCA_030837315.1 Planctomycetota bacterium | reverse complement strand
TTCTGATGGTGGATTAAGGCGTTGGTTTTTACACCGAATCCACCTTCTGTATTTTTCTTGCTGGTTCAATCGTCCTCGATTGAACCCAAACATTTGGCATGGTTTCATGCCATAGCACGATTCAAAACCGTAATTTAGTTCAAAACACACCGTTCAATCTCTGAGATTGAACTAACCATAAAAGCAATAATGAAATAATTTCTTACATATTTTCTTTGTGACGGCGACTTAATTTTTATTTTGCTGATACGTTATACAGGAAAACATTACGACAAAGGCAAACCCTGAGCGATCAGGGGACGCAAAGTAAAGGGTCTTTGTAAGCCGTTTAAACGGATTCCATCTGTTTACGAAAGATAGCCTTACTGCCGAAGATGTTTTGATAAATATCTTTGCAGTAAGGCTTTTCTATTTTTGAAAGGAGTACCGCAATGAACGCGCTGTTGATCTACCCGGAATTTCCAGATGCTGTATGGAGTTTCAAGCACGCACTTAAATTCATACGCAAAAAGGCATATTCGCCACCACTGGGTCTCCTGACCGTGGCAGCGATGCTACCGGCAGGGTGGACAAAGCGCCTGGTAGACCTCAATGTGACAAAGCTTACTGATGAAGATCTGGCGTGGGGTGATTATGCGTTTATCAGCTCCACGTCTGTGCAAAGAGAGTCAGTACGTCAAGTTATTGCCCGGTGCAAAGAAGTAAGTGTCAAGGTCGTAGCCGGAGGACCCCTTTTTACAACCGAATACGAACAATTTAAAGATGTTGATCATCTCGTACTCAATGAAGCCGAGGTGACCCTCCCGCCCTTTCTGACCGATCTGGAGCTGGGGGTCGCCAGGCACATCTATATGACATCCGAGTTTGCTAACATACAGAAGACACCGGCTCCTCTTTGGAAATTAGCCGATCTGCAACAGTATGCCACGATGAGTATTCAGTTTACACGAGGATGCCCTTACCACTGCGAGTTTTGCAACGTGACGGTGTTATTTGGTCACAGGCCACGCACCAAGACCATCGGGCAAATCATTGCCGAATTGGATAGTTTTTACAAGCTGGGATGGCGTGGATCCACCTTCTTCGTGGATGACAATTTCATTGGAAACAAGAGGTATCTCAGAACCGAACTGTTACCCGCACTAATCGAATGGCAGAAAGACAAGGGGGGGATGCCGTTTTACACTGCAGCCTCTATCAATCTGGCCGATGACGAGCAATTGATGCACATGATGGTCGAAGCAGGTTTTGATCAGGTTTTCATCGGAATCGAGACGCCGAATGAGGAAAGTTTGACCGAATGCGGCAAAAAGCAGAACAATGGCCGCAACCTGGTTGAAGACGTGAAACGTATACAGCGAGCCGGTTTGCATGTGCAGGGGGGCTTCATCGTCGGTTTCGACAATGACACGCCCTCCATCTTCCGTCGGCAAATTGATTTTATCCAGAAAAGCGGGATTGTGATGGCGAATGTTGCTATACTTCAAGCCCCGACTGGATCAAGACTCTATGAACGCCTGAGACAAGAAGGTCGCCTGCTTGGTCAAATGTTGTTTGATGTCGCATACGGTTCGACAAACTTTGTCCCTACCATGGACATTGCTATCCTGCGAGAAGGATATAAGGATATCATGCGAAACATTTACTCACCTGAGCACTATTATCAGCGCGTGAAGACTTTCTTGCGGGAATATAAGCCTCCAAAGGTTGTGACCCGACTGAACTTTGAGGATATCCTGGCATTCTTTCGTTCCATCTACCACTTAGGGATCCTCGGTAAAGAGCGCGTCCATTATTGGAGACTATTATTGTGGACATGTTTTCACCGCCCCAAATTATTTCCACTGGCCATTAAACTTGCGATTTACGGTCATCATTACCGCAAAGTCACTGAACTACACATCCTTTGAAGAGCAAGCGGTACTGACTCAATAACCTTGCGATGGAATTTTAAGATAATGCACAATTTCACCCTTAGTTGAAAGTATTAATATACTCCCTAAATTCAATGTTAAGAAATTTCACTCTTAACACCCTTTAGCCACACTTCGACTCCGCTCGGAATAACATCACACTGAGCGGAGTCGAGGAATCCTAATGTATTTACACCTTTCTTACCGTTTTAAATCTGCTGATCACAAAAAGGGTGACTGACACAACAAACATACCAATGCTTATAATCTGGGCAACCGTAAATAAACTGAAGAACAATGGGTTATCTCCCCGGAGTAGTTCCATGCAAAATCTTATAATGGAATAGATTATTCCAAAGAGAAACAACACCTCCCCGTCCCTTTTCCGATACTTGAAGAACACGCTCAGGACAAAAAAAAGTGCAACATCTGCAAGAAACGAGTATAACTGGGTGGGATGTACCGGGAGGCTATGACTATCAGAGAGATGAACGAATCCGAGTTCATACTGGTGAATAAAGACAGGGCTGCCGTCAACCATGCCCGTTTTGTCCAGCGTCCTCGGAAACTGCATTGCCCACGGCATATGTGGGGCAATCTTTCCGAAACAGCATCCATTCATGAAGCATCCGATACGGCCGAAACCGAGTCCCAGCGCAGCAGAAGGTGTGACGACATCAACGATCTTTAAGAAGGGCAAATGATGCTTCTTAACATACAGAAACAGGGTAACGATACCGGTAAAGAGCCCGCCGTAGTAAACTAACCCCCCTTCATAAATTTTAAAGATACTGAAGAGGTTGTCCTTGTAATCATCGAAGAATTGGATAATGAAAAAAACCCTTGCCCCTAAAATTCCTGCACATACCAGATAAATGCCAAGGTCGGTAATCTTATTAGGGTCAATGCCTTCCTTCCTTGCCCGCCATCGTGCGATACTAATAGCCACCAAAAAGGCGACCATGAGCATGAATCCGTATGAATAAATGGGTAGGTGGCTCTGAAAAAAAGGAAGGGGAATTTCGAATAAGATTTTTCTCATAACGGGAGGGTCTTGGTGAGCTTGTTATTCCCATCTACCAGAATTATCTTGGGTTTCCAGCTTCTTGCCTCTTTGTCTTCAACGAGGCAATAAGAAATGATGATGACCTTATCGGCTGGCTGTGCCCACCGCGCAGCGGCTCCATTTAAACAGATAACACCTGAATCACGCTCACCCTCAATCACATAGGTTTCTACCCGTGTTCCGTTATTAATATTGAGGACCTGTACCCGTTCGTAGTGCAAGATATCTACGGCGTCGAGAAGGGCTTTATCGATAGTGATACTTCCGTTGTAATTAAGGTTGGTCTCCGTAACTGTTGCGGCATGAATCTTCGCTTTGCACATCTCACGTAACATTGTTTCTCCCAATAGTTTGATTGCATACAAATTTCATTTAGACACGGATGAACGCAGCGTTTATCTGTGAAAAGCTGCGTCTTATTTTAATCTTCAGTCACCGTGTACAAATTTTATCTTAAAGTACAGCAAAATCAACAGGAAATCCTTATTGTTCCTGTGGGGGGTAAAAACTTCTGACGCATATCTTGACCAGGTCAACAATCTCCTCGTCTTTCAGTTTACCCTTATAGCCAGGCATCTTCTTTTTGCCATTGGCCACGGATATAATTAATCTCGAATCAGAGACATTGTCCTGCCATTTGGTATTGGTAAAATTGGGGATTTTGGCTATGAATCTACCAATCAAAGAACCCTTTCCGTTGACCTTGTGACATTTCCGGCATTCCCTGTCATATACAACCCAAATACCACCTTTTTCTGACAAGGCCTCCTGTTTAGGATTACATCCGTAAGATGCCAGGGCGCAAAGAACATAAATACCTATCATAGAAATAATTTTTTTCATCTTCCTCTCCTTTAATATTTTTTTAGTTTGTTTTCAAGTCATTTCAAGAGTTTACCATAAAACCTCATATATTCAAGCCTCTTATCCTTTTGTTTGATTAGGTGATAAGATTTTTATCAGGCCTTCGGCTACCTTCCCAATGGAGAGCAAAGAGGCTCTTTGCTCTACAACTACAGCTTTGAAATTCCTTAACATTATATTTAACACAAAATTAACAATTCCTTTACATTGCCTTAACATTAAAAAGGTATTATTTTGCAAGGCTTGATGGGTAACTTCCACTGAGGTTACCGAAAACGATGCCCACGGGCCTGTGCGGGAGAGAGAAACCCTCTATCTCTCTCCCGTAATTATTCATAAATAAGGAAAGTACAGATATGAATTAAGGATTTTCTGAAAATTGTGTAGGACAGTAAATAATGCAAAATTATATCGAAAGGAGCCTGTTATATGATGATGAATACATATTTTGTATGTCCAAACTGTGGTAACGATAATAAATTTAAAATTTTCACAAGCAACTTTCGTGTTATTAAACAATCTCCCGAGTTAGGAATTCGCACGGACGAAAGCGACATCTTGCCTAATTTGCGGCAAAAAGATAATTACATTGAATGTCAGCTGTGCTTTCAGAGCTTTGAATATGAAAATGCAGCAGCTATTGGCAAGAAATATATCCAGTTAAACATTGGTCTTCGAAAGAATAAATTTGATCTGCAGAATCAGGGTCATCAAACTCTCGATGAAAAACAACCATCCATGTAATACCACGGAATAGGTATCTTTTTCTCAATAATTTTATATGTGGTTAAAAGGGGTGTTTTATGAAAGCAATAACCGCTGAAAAAAGAAAATCAGACATCGCAGGTCCGATGTCCAAAGAAAGAATTTATTTAACATTTGCCCTGAATAACAGGGAATACGGCATAGAGTTGTTAAAGATAAATAAGATAGTGGGTATCACAACACCTGTACCCATGGTGCATAGATTTATAAAGGCCGAATATTTTTTCCCAAAGGGAATCTTATTTTCCCTACCTTATTATGTAAAAGGGATAATCAGACTTCATGAAAAAATAGTTCCCATAATAGATTTAAGGTTACGATTGGGATTTCAAGAGGCAGAGTACACGGTCGAGACTTGTGTTATTATTGTGGATAATTATGACAAGCCCGCAGGGATTATCGTCGATAAACTATTAGACGTATTCGATGTATGTAATGAAGAAATCGAGTATATGTCATCAATGAAAAAAGAACCAGATGATGAAATTTTTATTGGGATGGTAACTACAAACAACAAGAAAAAGGTACTCCTTAACATTGACAAAGTTTTAGGTACTACACCGATAGCCTACAAACTAAAAAATTTTGAATACGTATAATAAATTTGAGGCGTCTTTCATGAATGGAGAAATGATAAATATTCTTACTATTTGAGATGTATCATAATTGCAAGGTTTACCGGTTTGTCCTTTATGAAGTGAAAGATCTAGGGTGTAAAAGCAAGCCAGAAAAGACTATTTCCTAAAAGGAGATTTCTTGAGTCAACTGAATAGAGTTAACGAGTTTGGACTATTTTCAAATCATGAAATATTCAACCGCAATCATCCTCATGAACCTCAAGAGATTTTAAAATTATTGGGGATTAGCGCGCACAACTCAGCCCATTTTTTAGAATCGCTTCCTTTCTCGCTCAATGACACTACTGCGGGTTCCGAAAATGAGCTTCAGGCAGTAGTGGAAGGGACGAATAATAATGTTGACCTTTCAATAACAATTGAGCAGTCTAACTATTTCAGAAATATCATGAAACGTGCTGCTGCGGGTGATGCACCGAAGAAAGCCATTACTGACCTTGAGAAATATCTGAACGATAATACGGAAAACGTGTGGGAGAATAGTTGGGTGAGATTCCCCCGCAGGGTATTATGCCATTTTGCTAACAGCATATTAACTGGTGATTTGCGCTCTGACAAAAAAGATCCATACAGCGAACCGAGGACCGACGTCCACAAGTTTATTTTTCATGAGCACGGTGAGGAGCTCATTCGTATCCCGGTCAGTTATCTTCTTAAGCTGTCCCTGGCTGATGCCCTTGGCTCACAAAGAACAATCCCAGAACTTGTTCGCCAGACAGGCGAGCGGCTTATGCATCATTTTCTGAA
>JAUPKS010000197.1 GCA_030837315.1 Planctomycetota bacterium | reverse complement strand
ACGATAATATCAAAATGCATTGTCACCCCGTTTTTCTTTACGACGTATGTATCGTAGACAGCTACTTTCATAGATTATCCTTCCGTTCTTTAACATATCTTTAACATAAAGGTAACTGATTCTCGGCAATTGGTCATCACCAAGTATCTCACATAATGCCCTTATTCCATCATTGACTGGAATGGCTTGTTTCTCAATTACAATACCATATTTTTGTGTATTTAGAATTTCATTTAATGTTGTAGCCAGACCTCCCCCGGTAGGGTCTCTCATAAATTTATGAATTTACTGTTCCCTATCCCTGAGCGTATTTTTTGTCTGATATTTCGTCTTGTAATACTTATCGAACAATTTTAATGCAAAACCGATATCTGCAACTAGCAAAATGATAATGAGGGTTTTTATTCATGGATAAGTCGTTTCTATTTTTATCATCCATAAGTAATAGTTCTGTATTGAAAAAAATGCTCAGATAATTAAAACGCTAATCTTGAATTGTTACCGTTAATAATTCCTTATGCATAGGACTGGGCAAGGGGCATTTCTTACAACTCTTTCCATTACACTACCAATAAGCTTTTGGGTAATACCCGTCCGCCCATGAGTACCCATAACGATAAGATCTGCCTTCTTGTCACGGGCTACTGTTAAAATTACTTCGACAGGAGTACCCACGGTAATCAGAGTTTCTACCTTTATGAGATGCCGCATTTCCTGGGGTATATTGTTCCTGAGTTTTTTCTCCATGATGGCAATCGTTTCCGAATCAGGACTATGCTCGGTTTCAAACTTAAGGCCTCCGTAATTAAATACATGCCCATCAGCTACGTGCATAAGAAAAAGTACCGCTGAGTCCTTAATTGTCATTTCTATCGCGTACTTAAGCGCATTGAAGGAAGAATCTGAATAATCTATGGGACAAAGAATTTTCTTAAAGCAGATCATCTCCGTACCTCGTTTTTAAATCGTAGATAAATTTCTTTGGTTTTTTCATCAACGGTGACGTGAAAATTTTTAGAAAGACGCCTTTTTTGTCTAACCAAGGAGGCCTTCAAAAAAGAAGGACACAGAACGGATGTAAACACAATTACCATAATAATCGAGGAAAATACAGCATCATTCAATATCCCCATATCCCTGCCTATCCCGGAAAGTATTAATGTCCCCTCCAGCTTCATCGCCATCCCTAATCCTATGACCATACGATTTATACCTTTTTCAATGGGACAAACACTGCAAAACATCTTGCCCAGAATAGCAGCACTTGCTATCGCAAGGCTAAGGAGCACTGCATCCATATTCAAAAAACTTTTCAAATCCACCTGCGCACCTACCCGAACAAAAAGTATCGGTACAAGAATCATATAATATGGCCGAATAATAAGTTCTACATTCCTATATTCTCTATCGTCAGAATCCTTGAATTTTACATTCCGCAGCAACAAGCCTGCAGCAAATGCCCCGATCACACCGTGAAGTCCGATTGACCCGGAAATAAAGGCAAACAAAAGGGATAAAATTGCCACAATAGATATCTTTAAGCCCTCCGCCACTCTGTTTGTTAAAAAATTACCAAAGCTCTCTCCGTATCGCAGGATAATTATCATAACAATGGCCAAAAAAGAGAATGCTATACCCGCTGTAATAAATACACCCGCTACAGAAAACTCACCTTTTGCAGCAATTCCACTTGCTATACCAAAGGTTAATATTACGATAATTTCCGTAAGAATAGTTGCACCTGTTATGATCCTGCCTTCCAGGGTATTCATTGCCTTTAATTCGCTCAGAATTGCAAACAATAAACCAGTGCTTGTATTACAAATAACAATAGCCAAAAGAAGCTTTGCACCCATCGAAGTATCCGGAAGAAGAAAATGACCAACCATAAGACCCAATCCTGCAGGCGCAATTATACCGCCAAGACTTACCAGAAAAGAAGAAGTCCCCACCCGTAATAATGCCCTGAGGTCTGTATGGAGACCTGCTGTTAAAAGAAGCAACAATGTTCCAAAGTAGGATATCATCTTCAAAAATGGCATTGTCTTTAAAAAATCGAACAAATCCCATCCGGTAAAAAAGCTGATGTTGCCCATTACCATCCCAATGATTAAATTTCCTACCACCTCGGGAAGCCTCATCATGCTTGCCACCCATCCTCCTATCTTTGCTGCAATAAGAGTAATTGCAACTGCGATGATGATACTAAGAGTCGGATTCGTATGCCAGATGTTCCAGGCGGGTTTTGAACCGTCTGATACTTTTTCCATCTTTGCAATCGGTTTCGATGCGATGATTTCCTCTTCAGACTCCTTTGCCTCTTTCATCAATATTTCATGGTCTTTTTCAGTTAAACCATAAATAGCGTCAGGAATAAAAGCGGAAGACGACCCAGGGTCATCAGTAATCAAAGTGGCCTTGTCGTCCACAACGGTTGATTGGGTTCCTTTCGCCTCTACCGGCAGGGATTCCCCGCCAGCAATAGTTTCACTCTGTGGTTCAGGTGTGGCCATTGTCATTGGTGCGCTTACTTCTATAGTTTCTTGCAGGGTCTCTGAAAAAGGGACACCCTGCTGGTGGCCTTCGTCAGCCAGGGATTTCTCCTGATAATCCTTTTCCTCCGCAGGGATAGGGGAAGGTTCTTTTTCGGCCAGAGATTGGAGGGACTTGTTATCTTCCACGTGTGCTTGAGTTACTCTATTTTCAACAGCAGGAGCCTGTCGTTCAGTGTCAGACGTGGTTGCAGAACCTGACATCGTTGGTATTGAATGGACGTCCGTTGTTTGATTGTCAGCAGAAATTTCCTTCTCCGTGTTCATCACCTGGTAACCTCCATCTGCAGGGAGTTCCTGGATACCTTTTTCCTTTACAACAGCAGGAGGAGGAGAAAGAGTATTTTCCTCAGTAACAGCTTGGAGAGGCATATTATCCCCAGTGGGTGTTTGCGTTCCCTTTTCCTCTCCGACTAGGGATTGTTCCCTGGCAACAGGCGTGGTAGTGTCTCCCGTTGGAGAGACAGTCGGGTAGATATCCTTTTCCCCGGCAGTTGAGGGTATCTCTTTCTCCACGACAATTTGCGGATGTTCCCTATCTAGAGATTTTTCCGGCAGACCTTCTTTCTTTGCAGTCTCCAAGTATCTCTTTAAATATCTCTGTGGAGAAAGTATTTCCTCGATAGCCAAAGACTCGGTTTCTTTTTTAATAACAATAGGAAATAGTTTGGAATCTTCAGAGAACACCGAATGCTCTATTCCTAATGAAGGTGATCCGTTTGCAACAGAGCAACAAGAGGAAATGATGATTCCAAAAGCCAGGTTGGGTTTAAAAGTAGGCATGGGTATACTAAAGTCTGAGTTTTCTAAAATGAAATTATTGTTAATTGGCTAATTCGCACACCTGAACAAACTCTTACATGCTGTCCACATAGTTGTCGTTATTTCACCATGGGTCAAATCATTTCAAACTGCTCCTTTGGTGCCTCACATTCAGGGCAGGCCCAAGTATCAGGTAAATTTCCAAAACTGGTGCCGGGACTTATCCCATGATCAGGATTTCCTGTTTCTGGGATATAGATATATCTGCAAATAATGCATCTGTATTGTTCCATGTTACCAACCTTTCCTTTTAAGTCATTTTTATTTCCACTATCCAATTGGCTATCTATACAGACAACTTTCCCTTCAAGTACACACCCTCCCGCAAGGGTTGACATATCTTCCTTAACCTAAGACACTCATTATTTATCTGGTACGGACAAATCCAACTCATTTCTTTTCCAGAAGTTCTAAAAGTGCTTGCACATTAACACTCTTTATCTCCGACTTTATTCTTGAAAACAAGAGTGACCTTTAATTGGTTCCTGATTTCAGGATTTTTTCCCATCCGGTTTTTCTTTCAAGAATCCATTTTGATTCTTAAGGAACCAAAAAAATATTTACTTGCCGTATATTATCGTCGACATACGTCTCTCTGGATACCTTCTCTAATTCTGCCCGTATCGTATAAGTATCTTCTTTTAGCCCGTTGGTATCCCAGCCATAAACGATTTTTTTTGAAGACAAGCCATCCAGCGTCTCAGCCTCGCGCCCTATGATGTGATTTGATGTAGGACAATCCACAGTCAATATCGTCGTCACCTTTGTTGTCCTCTCGT
>JAUPKS010000002.1 GCA_030837315.1 Planctomycetota bacterium | reverse complement strand
GGGGACTGGAAGCATCAAGGGTCTTTTCTACCAGAGGAAGAATTTCAGTATCCCTGATATGCGTCTTACCATGAAAAAAATTATGGATAAATACCCTACGTATATTTGTCTCAATGAAAACTGTAGGTTTATGAAATGCAAAGGTAGAAATTGCGGATGCGGTCGCTCTACCGATTCCAGGAAAAGTTATTAACGTTTCGATAGAAGAGGGAAGACTGCCATGAAACTCTTCCGTAACCCTTTGTGCAATCTGTTTCAACGCTATTGCCCGGCGGTTATACCCCAAGCCCTGCCATTCCCTAAACACCATGCGCAGCGGCGCCCGGGCAAGGGAAGAAAAATCCGGAAATAATGTGATAAACGGTTCATACTTTCCCATAATTCTCTGCACCTGGGTCTGCTGAAGCATAATTTCTGAGACGAGGATGTGATAAGGGTTCTGCGTCATTCTCCAGGGAAATTTACGACCGTGCTCCCGATAGTGCTGATAAATCATTTCTTGAAATTTCTGCACAGCTGCTGCCGTTAGGCTTTTGCCTCTCATTCGTGGTTCAGTCTTTGAACTTCTGTCTCTCTGTTTGTGTGGCTTTGTCATAAATTCCTCTTCGTAAAGCATAACGAGGCAAAGCCTCATAACTCACAACGATGGTTTAAAAATTATCTCTGTATTTTTATGAATTTGATTATACAATATGATACTTTAAATGTATTATAATCATGATACAAAATAATTATCTATCACATTTTGACACTATGCTGCTATGGGAAAAAATACACTGAGAGAAACAGTCTACGCATTTAACAACACCAATACTGTTGAGACCTATGACATTGATATGGATGTCTGGCACCCAAACCGTATCAAAATGGCGTCCATTGTATGTGAAATATTACCATTTGACCGGGCAGAGAATTTGCGGTTCTTAGACTTAGGGGTGGGTACGGGGTACTTGTCTCATAAAATCATCGAAATATTCCCCAATGCAACGATTGTGGCCGTGGATGCGGCAGAACTCATGATAGACAAGGCCAAATTAAGGCTTAAAAACCACCTTGAACAAGTCACATTCCAACTCTCCACTTTCCAGGAATTACCAAACACAATGAAAGACCTTTCTCATATTGATGCCGTGGTCTCTTCTTTTGCCCTCCACCATTTATACAAAGAAGAAAAGGAGTTTCTCTTTAGGTATATTCACTCAATATTAAAACCACATGGCTGGTTTGTGGGGTGTGATATCTTTAAGGCCAGTGACGCCATCCTTGAGGCCAGATTCCGACGCCTGCACTTTCAGGGCATACAAGAGAGAACACGAAATTTTAAGCATCAGGAGAAGTCCCTTGATCAAATCTCCTCAGAATTGTCAGATAAAGAGAAGAAGGATGGCGATCACCTGTTATTCCTTACGGATGATCTTCAGATCATTACAGAAGCAGGATTCCGCAGTGCCGAGTGTTTTTGGAAAGAGTACCGGGAAGCGGTGTACGGCGGGATAAAATGATTCGTCTGAATAATATCAGCCTTGCCTTCGGCGCTAAGACCATTTTAGACAATGTTTCTTTACACATCCGGAGAAATGACCGGATCGGCTTAATTGGTCCCAATGGCACCGGTAAATCCTCTCTCTTCAGACTTATTTGCAAATTCGTTGAACCCAGCGATGGCAATCTTATTTGCGCAAAAGATACCAACATCGGTTATCTTCCTCAGGAAGGTTTTGTCTTCAAGAAAAAGACCGTTTTTGAAGAAGCCAGTTCTGCCTTTGAAGACATTCTTCATCTGAAAAGTCAGATCGATAAGATTCATGCTCACCTGGAAGATCCCTCTATACAAGGCGAGGATCATCACATACTCCTGGATCGGTACGCACACCTGCAACATCAATTGGAGGTTGTCAACAGCTCTAAGGTTGAAGCAGAAACGGGCAAGGTCTTAAAAGGTATGGGGTTTAAAGAATCGGATTTTGAAAGGAGTATTTGTACATTCAGCGGTGGGTGGCAGATGCGGGTGGCCCTTTCCCGGTTGTTACTTCAGGAACCCAATTTACTCCTTTTAGACGAACCAACGAATCATTTGGATATCGATTCCATCTTATGGTTAGAGGAATATCTCAAAGGGTTTCAAGGAGGCCTGATTATTATATCACACGATCGGACATTTCTTGACCGCAACATTACCAAGGTTTGGGAATTAGAAAAGGGGAAAATCCACGAGTACTATGGAACGTATTCCTTTTATGAGATTGAAAAAGAGAAGCGAACGGAATTACAGGTTGCGCGACATGTTAACCAGCAGAAAAAGATCAAAGATGTAGAACGGTTTATCGAACGGTTTAGGGCAAAGAATACCAAGGCCTCCCAGGTACAGAGCCGCATCCATATGCTCGAAAAGATGGAGAAGGAAGAATTACCGGAAAGCACCACAGAACAGATCAAATTTAGATTCCTGCCGGCGAAACAAAGTGGTGTATCCGTGCTGGACATAAAAGATGCGTCCCATAAATATGATGGACGATTGATCTTCCAGGATATTTGCCTTTCGATTGAACGGGGTGAAAAGGTGGCCCTTGTAGGACAAAACGGGTCAGGAAAATCTACGTTATTACGTATCATAGCCGGCATTGAGCAACCCCATTCCGGAACTATCAAGATGGGACATAATGTACTCTTTGATTATTTTGCTCAGGAGCATGCAGAAAAATTAAACAATCAACATACGCTATTGCAGGAAATCGAGTCCGTAGCCCCATTTCACATGATCCCCCACGTTCGGCACATATTGGGCGCCTTTCTTTTTTCTGGCGACGATGTCTTTAAGACCGTCAACGTCCTGAGCGGTGGTGAAAAATCCCGTCTGTCTCTTGCCAAGATGCTTCTAAAACCAACGAATTTTCTTATTCTGGACGAACCAACAAACCATATCGACATCACCACCAAGAAGATACTCAAGAATACATTGCTGGATTATGCCGGAAGTCTGTTGCTTGTATCCCACGACCGGGACTTCCTTGATGGCTTGGTCTCTAAGGTGTATGAATTAAAAAATAACAATGTCCATGTTCATTTAGGAAGTTTTAAGGATTTTCTCGAAAAGAAGGCGTCTGATTTACACAGAGAAACTGCAGAAGTTAAGACGAAGGCATCCTCCTCATCGAAATTGGAAGAAATCGGGTCACAAAAACAACAGTACTTAGTAAAAAAAGAGCAAAATGCCAGGAAACGGAAACTTACAAAAGAAATTGAAAATGTAGAAGACAAGATCGCTTCCCTGGAAACACAAAAGAAGGAACTGGACCACATCCTTTTGGATCCGACACTTTACAACGATAAAGAAAAATCTACCGAGATTAATAAGCGGTATAAAAATATTATTCAGGAATTGAATACCCTTTACAGCACATGGGAGACAGTTCGCACCGAATTGGAATCATTCAGTTATAATTGTGGTGAATGACAGAACTCAATTCCTCACAAAAGTGTTGAGTCGGCGATATTGAGAAATATGAAGAAATTGCTCGTCACGGGCGTTCATGGGTTTTTGGGGTGGAACATTTGCCAGAAGGCAAAAAGAGAGTGGGAAATATTTGGAACTGCATTCTCTCATCATGGGGAAATTGCTGGTGTGTCTATTACAAAAGTTGATTTGAGAGATTTTGATGCACTGAAGAGAATATTTCATGAGATACATCCGGATGCAGTGATTCATGCCGCAGCGAAATCCGATCCAAATTTTTGCCAAACCCATCGGGCCGAATCACAAGCAATCAATGTCGATGCCTCAATCAATATTGCTGGTCTTTGTGCTGACTACGGCATTCCGTGTGTTTTTACTTCAACCGACTTGGTTTTCAATGGATTAAACGCACCTTACCGCGAAGGAGATACTGTTTGCCCTGTTAATTTTTATGGTGAACAGAAGGTACTGGCTGAGCAAGGTATGGTGAAATGCCATCCCGTGATTGCTATTTGTCGTATGTCTTTGATGTTTGGTATTTCAGGACCAGACGCCAAGAGCTTTATTCAACCCATGATAGAAGCAACGAGAGAAGGTCGGGAATTAAGACTCTTTGTAGACGAATTTAGAACTCCTGTAAGCGTAAATGCCGCAGTATCTGGGATATTTCTTGCCCTTGAAAAGGTACGCGGCTTACTTCACATAGGAGGCATTGAACGTATTTCACGTTACGATTTTGGCACGTTGCTTATGAATACCCTTAATATTCGAGAAGCCAGGTTGGTGCCTTGCAGGCAGCAGGATGTGATTATGGCGGCATCAAGACCGCCCGACGTCTCACTTGATAGCTCAAAGGCCTTCGCCTTGGGCTTCAAACCATTGCCTTTGTCAGAAGAACTCAAGCTGTTGTGTGGCATTGTTTGATCTTGTGCGAGAAACCTTGACTTCGCCTTGTTCTTCTGCTAGGTTACAAGCGCGCACAAAACACGTGGCAAATATTTCCCAAAGCCTCTTTGTGTTGTGATAGTATTTGAGAATTTTCGGAGAATGGATGTAAACGGGGATTTAAGGTATCTGGCGGATTAAACCCAAGAACCATTCGCAGAAAAACCCCGCTGTATCCGTGGATTTAACCTATGAACTTTCGATTTACGAAGGCAGAACATCTGACGTTAAAGAAGGAATTTGAGAAGGTTTTTCATGAAGGCAAGACATTTAAAGATGCTAATATTGTTCTCTACGTCACAGGAAACGGACTTCAGTATTCCCGTCTGGGACTGGTCGTGAGCAAGAAAGTAGGAAACGCTGTTCGGCGCAACCGCGCCAAACGATTGTTAAGGGAGGTATACAGGCTGAATAAACACGTATTGCGCCCGCACGTCGACATCATTGCCATTCCTCGTCACCCATTTTCATCTGATCTGAAACTGGCAGATGTTGAACCTGGATTCAGGAAATTACTACTCCAAATCAACACAGCCTTTGCCCATGAAGTATTTCACCAATAATCTCCCACCCGAACGAGTCGGAATGCGTAGCGCGGGTGTTGTCCCCCGCTGGCGGGGGTTAGGGGGTGGATGTCCCCCGCCAAAATGCCGACTACACGGGATCGGCGCTACATTTTTGCTAAAAATATTAAAATATTTTTGTTAAGAAACTACATGCTTAAAAACCGAAAAACAATATGAAATTTATCATTGTCAGCCTGATTCGGGCTTATCAATGTATTGTCTCGCCCCTTTTGCATCCTTCCTGCCGATATGAACCAACCTGTTCGCAATACATGATCGACGCAGTTAAAAAGAAGGGCATCCTGAGGGGGTGTTGCCTTGGTATATGGCGTGTATTGAGGTGTCATCCTTTCGGTGGTTCCGGGTACGACCCGGTAAATTAGGGTGACAGACTTTCCTTTTTCGCTAATTCCTCGCATCGTTTAAGTTCGTTATCTGCGTCCGTTTCCATTCCTTTCTTCCGATATGCAAACTCAAGATTTTTGTGGGTCATTGCCATTGCCGGATTAATTTGTATAGATTTCTTTAATTCATCAATCGCCTCATCCAAGAATCCTTTTTCAGTATAAGCGACACCCAGGTTGTTATGAGTAACCGCGTCATCTGGTTTTTTATCGAGGACCTTATTATATTCTTTAATAGCTTCATTAAACTGTTTTCTCTGCGCATAGGCGAACCCTAAAACGTAATGAGCTTCAGGAAAATCGGGTTTTAATTCAACGGCCTTCTCCCAAACAAAAATAGCTGCGTCCTGCATGTTGTTTCTGGCATATAGTGCACCGAGATTATAGAGTGTTTCCGGGTCGTTTGGGTAGAGCCCTAATACCGTTTTGTATTCTTCAATAGCTTCTTTAAACAACCCCTTTTTGTGATACGCTACAGCAAGGTTGTAATGTGCTTCCCTGTTATTGGGTTCCAGCCTTAATGCCTTCTTGTACTTATTGATGGCATCGTCAATCTTACCCTGACTATCCAAAGAAACACCTTGACGATTGAAGTCGTCAGGGTCTTTGATACCGCAACCTCCAACGGCAATCATGGCGAGAAAAAATAATACAGGGATAGATCGGGGGGTTAAAATGAAGCGCATAAAGATTTTTGTCCTCTATCGTTTGTGTGAAATAACAAAGATTTTTGTACAGTAACTACATTGTGTCCTCATATAACAAAGGCTTATTCCCCTTTTTGTTTCTCTTACCATCATGGTTCGACAGGCTCGTTATGAGCAGTTTAATACGTATAAACTATAAGGCTTTTTTACTTGTTTTGATGTTTTTCGATTTCCTCTGATTCTATCAGCATTTTCAATGCATTCAAGGGAATTTAATTCTTGTATGTCTTTACCATTTTTGATATGTTTTTACCACCAGGTACGACGTAAGTACGACATGAGCCAGGGGGGGATGGATATTCACGGCATGGATATTCTTATCAGTTCCTCTGTAAGGGTAAAAACAATAAAAAGGGCTGTTTAAAATAGTATTTTAATGCTATAGAAACGATCCTAAGTATGGCAAACACGGTTTAGGTCGATGTAAGCAATCCGAGTGTTAAAAACATGTGTTTTTCTAAGCTTTTTGGTGAGTATTTTTGAATTTAAGCGGGTAATTAAGACCTTTGATAAGACGTATTTGGTTTGACAAGCGGAGTAAAGTTGCTAGAATGACGCAAAAACAACCTGTACCTGTTATGAGTCATGGTCATACTGGACGGTGATTAGATTGGATGGAAACATCCATGTAAAAAAGGCTGATTGTGGAAGCCATGACCTTCTGCAATTGGCCTTTTTTGTTGGAATAAAGAGGAAAAGAAATGGCTACAAAGACATTAGGTAAAAAAATATCAGATAAAAAAATAAGTGATATGACTGCGAGCGAGCTTAAGAAACTTATAAAAGACACGGTCTTAGAGGTTATTGATCCTGATTATGGATTTGAATTGAGACCAGAGGTTGAAAAGGAATTACTGGAATCAAAAAGGAAGAAAGAAAAAGGAATACCGCTCGAAACTGTAATAAAGGAACTGGGACTTGAATAAGTACAGCGTAGTCATTCAACCAAAAGCAATTGATGAGTTATTAAAAATTGAGAAAAGAACGGCGAAAAGAATTACCAGCAAATTAACATGGCTTTCTGAGCATGTTGAGGCATTAAACCTATTACATTTACACGGCAACCTTGCTGATTTCTATAAACTACAAGTTGGAGACTATAGAATTATTTATGAAATTGACCATAACAAGAAAGTTATTACCGTACGCAAAATAGGACACCGGCGGGATATTTATAAATAGAAATTAAAGGATAAGTAACCCAGAAAAGGATGTCTCGTTAAGTGGATAAACGCAGCTATCAACATACCAGTGCAGATAATCTTACAAAGGAGCTGCCTGGGCTATAACAATAAGTGATCCCAAGACCAAACACCACAACAAAAGATCAAAATATGAGTCCAATCCAAAATTTGTTTGACTTACCTTCCATTTTTAATACCTTTCATTTTGCTCTTCTTTGCCGGAGGCATTTTCTATGAAGATTGTCATATTTCTCTTTCTCATGTTAATGACCTGTAGCACTCTGTTTGCTTACGAGGTAAAGGTCACTAAGCTTACCGATGAAAAATTTGATCCTTTACCGAAAGAGAGAGAAGTTTTTCAATGGGGATTAATTGAAGGATATAATAAAGATCGCTATAGTCAATATAGTCCTGAAGGCAAGCAGATAGCAACGATAACATTGGTATTTGAATTTGATGTAATAGGTAAAAATTATGGTGCAGTTAATGAAATAGCTAAAAAGGAAGCAGCAAAATTAGGCGCTAATAAAATTTATTGTGCATCTGGTACAGAAAAAAAAGCCACTGGTCAGATAACTTCAATGACATACTGTTGTATAAGAGATGTAAATCTGTTTTTAATGGATTCAGACTACAGACCCAAGCAATATACTGAGAACAAATTTGAAGTACAAAAGGACGGTAAAGTGATTTACGACAAAGCCACTGGCTTAATGTGGCAGCAGACTGGCTCTGAGAAATACATGAAATATGATGAAGC
>JAUPKS010000020.1 GCA_030837315.1 Planctomycetota bacterium | reverse complement strand
TGACATTGCTTCGCTCTGCCGAATTACAGGGTACCAATCCCGTGGAAAACCTTCTGGCAATTGCCAAAAACGCTCTTACGGTTAAAACGCCTTCTGGGTTAGATTATAAAATCGCTAGTTAATTTTTCAAAGAACTAAAGTG
Source organism: Planctomycetota bacterium (assembly GCA_030837315.1). Classification (GTDB taxonomy): domain Bacteria; phylum Planctomycetota; class Brocadiia; order Brocadiales; family Brocadiaceae; genus Brocadia. Next base: position 9,907 of record JAUPKS010000020.1, on the reverse strand, counting down.
TTACCTTTTTTAGCAAGTTTTGTCATGAAAAACCGCTAAATCCGATAAATCCGAAGCACGAAATCTGAAATTCGAAACAATCTCAAAATTACAAATTCAAATGTTCCAAACCTCGTTTCTAATTTATGTCATTTGACATGAGAATTTGTTTCGGACTTCGTCGTGAGCGCTTAGTCGAATGATTTCGATATTTGAATTTCGAATTTGCAAAAAAACAAACGATAGTATTTGTTATTTAGTACCAAGTAACTCTTTTTGATTGCGGCTATGTTGCGCCAGGAATTATTAATTAGGCTTTCGGCGACTTTTTATCTGTAGAGCGACGAGACTCGTCGCTTTACAACCGCAGCTTTGAAATTCCTAAACATTAAATTAACTGTTACTCTTTTTCGAAGCGCATGGAGTATATTTCTTGATAAAGGTCTCCAATTTTCTTCGCCATCTTTTCAACCGTAAAATCGTCGGATACTGTTGCCTTAACAGAGACGGAAAGATGGTTTCTTAATCCACTATCTTCGACCATTCTCATCATGGCAGCCGCAAGGGCATTCGAGTCTTTTACAGGTACTAAGAGTGCATTTTTCCCGTCAATTAAAATATCAGCAATGCCGTCAATGTTCGTGGCAATCACGGGTTTTCCTGCAGCACCGGCCTCCATGATTGAGATGGGTTGTCCCTCCCATAAAGACGGCAAAACAAAAATATCCATAGCAGACAATATCTCCGGAATATCTGTTCTTGCCCCCAAAAACTGAACAGAGTCGAGAATTCCCAGGTCATGCGCAAGCTTTATTAATTCACAAAGAAGCTCTCCTTCTCCGATAATCCATACATGCACGTTAGGATATTTGCTTTTTACTGCCTGAAATGCCTTAAGGAGGTAGTGTTGACCCTTTTGCACATGAAGGCGTCCCACATTCCCAAACAATATGACTGATTCGTCTAGACCGTATGACGTTCGAAGTGCTGCCCTTCGGCTGACATCGTGAAATTTTTCTTTCTCGATGCCATTGTGGATAATGACACCCTTCTTTTTGCTTACTATTCCTGACTCTAATCCTTTCCGGTAATCAGACAAGCAAACGCAAATGACCTTGTCGGTCAAGGAAAGAAGTAGTTGATCCATCATTCGCAGGCGTCGGGGAAATGTGTAATTTTTACTCAGGTAATGCATGCCATGATAGCTATGGATACGGCCGATGGGTTTACCGGTAAAAAATGAGCTTATGCGTCCCCAAAAACCGGCTGTACCGCCATGTGTATGGAGAATATCAAAATCTGACTTACGAAATATCCGGGAAACTTTGCGGAAGGTTTTCAGCCGGATACGATTATCCATGGAGACAGGAATCACGTCGATATCTAATTTCCTGGCTTCATCTACCAGGAAACCTTGTCCTTCGCATGCGATACTGACTTCAAATTTCTCACGGTCAAGATACTTTGCAAGCATCAACACATGCACCTGACCGCCACCTATGCTTGCGTCATCAATCATTTCCAAAACGCGGATTTTCTTTACAGGCATTATATATCTCCCGTTACCCGGAGATACAATCGGACTATTGCAGACTGCAGCTTTCCCAGGTGCTTACGATAATAGTAGAGCTGGCTGGTGCGATAAAGTCCGTTGATTTTTTGTTTATCAACAGAACTGGAGCTTCCCGCGAGTAAGTGGATCATGGAGGTCGATGGGTAGTACATGATTTGCCATCCAGATGCATTGATCCGTTTGCAGAGGTCTTTGTCTTCGAAATACATAAATAGGTTTTCATCGAAGCCATTGACCTGTGAAAAAGCACTTTGGCGAACCATCAGGCACGCGCCTGTTAACCAGCCAACCGCCTTCGTGGTTTTATGCCAACGCTCCAGGAGAGGACACATAACCTTACGCCGATTCCGGGCAAGGGAATACACGATTTTATCAATAAATTCTCTAAAAAGATTGGGAAGCCGTCCTGATGAAAGCTGAAAGCATCCGTCCTCAAAAAGGATCTTGGGACCAACTGCGCCAACCGTCGGATGTTCATCAAGAAAATCTGCTAACACCTTAATTGAATTTTCAAAAAGAATCGTATCGGTATTGAGAAATAAAAGGTACGTACCCTTCGCTAAGCTGGCGCCAAGATTGTTTCCCCGGCTGAAGCCAAGATTTTCTGCACTCTTGATAAGTTGTACATTGGAAAATTCTGAACAAACGATTTCACTGCTGTTGTCGGAAGAGGCATTATCAACGACAATGATCTCGAAGGGAATTTCCTTTGTTTGTTCGTAAATTGATTTCAAACATTGTCGGAGCAGGGCAGAGGAATTGTAATTTACCAGGATAATGGATACCTTCATTTTCGCACGGATTCATTTGTTTGCAGTTTTGATGTGTTGTGAATAACAACGAATACTATCCCCATAATATACCAGAGAAATAATGCCTCGGGTTTTTTCCAGAAGCTATCCGTCAATCCGTGCGAGAAGATGGAAATGAGACTTGCCACAATACCCATTAAAAGCGCCTTTTCGTATCCGGCTTTTGAAAGCCGCCACGATTTTATTGACGCGTAAAATACTGCAATAAATAGCCATAGGAAAGTCAATAATCCCACAATGCCCGTTTCTACCCATATGTGCAAAAAGATATTGTGTGCATGGGATAGCCTTTCAATATTCCGCACTCGCATCTTTTTTTTGGCCTTTGTTTCCGGAGACGGTTCGCTGGCGGTCTCTTTTTCCTGCTGTTTTTCTGCATGCCTTATCGTTTCTGCGTATTGTTGATAGACGCTTCGAAAATTCTTTTTGCCAGGCCCTATGCCTAACCACGGATGATCTTGAATTATGGCTATCGATGCCTTCCAGCACAGGAACCGTTCTCCCAATATCTCATTTTTATGAGAATCAAAAAATTTGTTAACCTGTGTGACGGTTTTTGCATGGGTAATAAATTTAGCAGGTAAAATGATAGCAATTAAAGCACACACACTGACAAATATACAGAGTAACAACTTCTTTTGAGCAGCAAAACCGATAAAAAACATCGCAACTAAAACGGCCACCCAGCTTGTCCTGTTCATGGTTAAGATTAGGGAAATACTACACACGATAGTGAGGATAACCAGGTATAGGCGGGTTAATACGTTCTTGTAATGGAAAAATAAACATACCGCAATGGGTAAGAATAGCGATATATATTTTGCGATACGGGAATGATATTCAAAGGTGGCCACAAGTCTTTCATCGCGGATAGCTATTCCCGTGTAATATCCATACAACCCGTATGCACATACGAGACCACACGTAATGAGCATGGCTTTTACGATGCGCCTTATTTGCTCCTGACCTTGAATAGTATTCACCATACAAAAAAAGATCGTAAAATATTCGAGATAGTCGCTCTCTATTGTTCCAAGACTATATCGGATACGGACCGAATGAAGTGAAGCAATCAACGAACACAAAAAAAATGAAAGGATGGGAATCGTGAGTGACGTTTTAACGAACCGTATCTTTTTCTCGGATAGCATCTTCGTAACCCAGCACCCGATAAAGGTCAAAAGGCACAGGAGTTTGATGATGTCTGCGTCAAATGGGAAAAAAGAGACTATAAAAAAATAGGCAATAAAGGTGTATTCTGAGATGAGACTTGCGCGAGGCGTAATATGCTTCTGCATAATGAATTATTGAGAGTGGTTCTCTCGTCTCTTATTTTTTACTGGTTTTAGACCCATCCAATCGGGGCATAATAAAAGGTGCCACAAAAAAAGCTTGAAGTATGTTGATAGCCGATACCGTAGTTTTTTATTGAGAAATAATACGGACAAATTACCCATGATGTTCGCTGCTAAATTTACCATAATCTTCACCACATATACTATTCTGATCATGGTATATGAGAAGGTGGACCTGTTTTTTTTAAAAAAGATATACAACGAACGACAATACTCTATCTGCGATTGCCATGGCGCCTTCTTCTTACTCTGCCCACCCAGGTGAGTGATCCATGCATCCGGCAGATGATATACCTTCCAACCTGCCTTCTGCATACGATAACACCAATCGGTTTCCTCGAGAAAAAAAAAGTAATCTTCATCTAACTTTCCAACGTGCTTTACAGCATCATTTCGGATCATCATACATGCACCAATAACGGATTCCACTTCCATAGGGTGTGTTATTGTCTGTTTTTTACTTGGGTATCGGGAGGGAAAGAGCCATCGCAATAAACTTTTATTAAAAAGCTCCGTTGCAAGGGTGGGATGATTATCATAACTATGCTGCCTTGTGCCATCTGGTTTTTGAAGTTGCGCACCAACAATCCCAACATTATTATGCCGTTCCATAAAGGAGTACATGACCTGTATGGCATCTTTATGCAAGAGGGTATCGGTATTCAGTAATACGCTGTATAGTGCCGTATTTTCTCTTAAAACCTGATTCACGGCAGCTGCAAATCCCCTATTTTCCTGGTTTTCTATGACTGAAACCTGCGGAAATTGCTCATGTACAGCCTTAACACTATCATCATTGGAACCGTTATCGACTACCTGTATCAGATAACGAAGATCGGTAACGGTTGCATAAATGGACTTTATGCAGTCTAGTAACAATTGCCTGGTATTCCAGTTTATTATAATAAAGTTCAAATCGAACACTTGAAATTCCTTAGCATCTAAAGTAGTATCGTATAGTTCTAAAGCTGAATGGATCATATTTTAAAGATAGGCGAAAATTTTCATTTGCCAGACTTTTATCCCCTATTCTTACATAATATCGACCAGCCTTTGCGTAGTGTGAAGCTAACCGCTTTTTGTAGACTTTCTCACACAAGCCATTTCCTTCGGCTTTAAACGTAGTATATGTTTTATCAATAACGAGCTTCTGATATTTCAAGACATTGTCTCTGTTCTTGCTGAGGGAACGCGGATTATGCCGGTATTTGACAAGCGGTTTGTTAATCACTGCGACTTTAAAATAAAAGGCAATGCGTAACCACATATCCCAGTCCTGACAATTAAAAAGTTGTGCATCAAATAAACCCGTTGTTTCAAATACTTCCTTTCGTACTATTACTGATGAAGCAATGATAAAATTTTGTTCCGAAAATAATTGGATAAAGATGTTACCAGAGGGTAATCGTTTTTTCGGTGTCCCGCCAAGCATGTGTCCCTTTTCGTCGATGTTCATATGCTTTGAATATACCATACCGGCATCCGGGTATTTCTCGAAATATTCAATATCAGTTTGTAATTTTTCCGGTAACCAAAGATCATCTGCATCAATAAAAGCGATATACTTGCCTCGTGCCGACCGAATACCAACATTTCTTGCTGCAGGGAGTCCTTTATTTTGTTCAAAATTAATGTACGTTATCCTTTGCATAAACGGATTTAAAACTTCTTTCGTATTGTCTGTAGATCCATCGTCTATTACGATAATTTCATAGGAATGGTATGTCTGTGATAAGATCGACCCAACAGATTCCGGCAGGAAATTGGCACAGTTATAGGTAGGTAATATAACACTTACGAGCGGTGTATCACCAGTCATGCTATTAAATTCCTTTGATGGCTTTCATGAATATTGGGGTGTTTGCCTTCAGCGAATAAGATGAGTCCGCCGTCTTTCTGCCTTCAAATCCCATGCGTTCCCGAAGCGTCTTATCACGGAGAAGGATGGTTATCTTTTCTGTCCATTCTTGTAAGGAAGCTGCAAAAAAGCCATTTACCCCTTCTTTTATAATCTCATTGTGCACCCCCACAGGAGAACAGACAACAGGAACTCCTACCGAGAGATATTGCAATAACTTTGTTGCACATTTGCCTTTAGTCCATTCATGGTTGGGTAAAGGCGCCAGACCGATGTCGATATCCTGCAAATCTGAATTTTCATCCTCAAGTATCCATCTTTTTTTTATAACCGGCATCTTCGTACACTCAAAAAAATCGTTACAAATAATCTTTAGTTCCAGAGAGTTATCTTGACTTGCTAATTGATCAAAGGCTGGGGTTAACTCTTTTAAGAATGGGAGCGAAGACCTGCTTCCTATCCATCCAATCGTAACGCGCCCTTTGCTTCTGCGATAATCCTTTATGGTATATCGACTCGTATCAATTGCTGTCGGTATGATGGTTATATTCTTGTTATACGGCAATGCTTGTGATTTCAGGTACTGATTCCCGGCGATAACCTGATTACTGTACCGTACCATTCTGGCAAATGTCCTTTGTCTTTTAAAAGATCGGCCACCGCCATCCACGGGACTTTTAAACATAACAGCATCATCGAAGTCATAGATAATCGTGATGTGTTTCCGTCTAAGATACCAGAGTTGCCAATGCCACAACCGTTTCTTTTGAACAAAAACTATATGGTATTCTTTAAGCTCTGAAAATAGTTTCATCCACTTGATGAAAGAGTCTGGGAAGAGTGCAACCTTTGCCTCTATGTGTGATGCTTTCAAATAAGGAATATATTGTAATACTCTATACCTGCTTGCCGGGTGATCCCATCCCTGTATGAGAAAATAAACATCTTTCATTTTTTTAAACTCTACAGCCACTAAGACGTAAAGACACGAAGATAGAAATTAGAGCATGATCCGTTTTCATGGAGAACAAAGATGCTCTTCGCTCTACAACCACAGCTTTGAAATTCCTTATCATTAAAATTAGCGAAACCACAGGTTTCACGGACTACACAGATTATTATTTGTCTGCGAAATCTGCGGAATCTGTGTTTTGGGATTCCATACATGCTTTCTCCGTATGCTGAATTCCACAATGGCCTTCAATATCCGCTTGTTTTCTCCGGTCAGATTTTTCATACCTGTATACGTTCGATAAAATCTTAACCTGTCGGTGTATGTAATACAACCGGGCAGAGATGCATTTAATTGAGACAAATTTTTGATCAATCTTTTTTTTGTTATTTTTTCATGAAAAGATACCCGATCCAGGTCTAAATAAAAGAAATCCAAGATACCCTGTGATTCTCTGATCATAATGTTATTCGCCTTCAAATCACCATGATAAACACCGGAGTCATGAAGTCGTCGAAAAGACATCGCTAAAGAGGAAATAAACCTTTTTTTCTTCCTGGCGGCAATTTTGTCATAGGGGTTGCTAAAATTCTCACTAACATATTTATTGCACGTCAGGCAATGAGAAATATCTTCCATAATAACAAAACTCTTTTTTGTCCTGGCAAACCTTTTTTCCTCAAATAATGCAATGGGTTTAGGGGTCAGGAAATGTAATGCTATCAAGCCATGCGCAGCCAGCCATGTCCTTCGTGCAGGAGAACAACAGAAGGAATATAAACATCTCTTCAAGGCGGATGGATATCGGTATTCTTTGATGTATACACTTTTGATACTTTCATGGGATACGGGGATACGCGTGATGCCTATTTTGGGGGATGTTTTTATCATAGTATCGAACTGCTCTAAAGAGCGGGTGTGTTTATTAATCAAAGCAGCCAGCATACCGATATCCCATTCATTTCGCATGTTTACGGTGTATTTGGCGTGTGCTGTGACCTTAAATACATCATTGGTTTTTAAACATTTCCTTGTCCTGCTGTGCCAGAGTCGTCGCTTAATCTTGTAAATCCTGGTAAAGATGGCCCTGGTAAAATTTTCCTTATCTCTGGAATCTGACATTTGTGCTGAATAACGATGTATCAATTCCGTTATTTCGTTGTTTGTACAGGTGTCTGCCATAGAATATAATAACCGTGACAATTCCTGAATCCTTAATGAAAAAGACGGTTTCTTTTTAAATACAGTACGGCCAAGGTCAAGCAAATAGAACAATGTAATATTATCAGCGTCTGTAAGCATGTTTTCAGTATGGAGCTCTCCGTGAAAAATACCGTGATCATGCACCATTTTAACATACGAAATAAGATTATTGAGTAGGGTATTTTTTTTTAATGCATGTGCGGGAGATTGCCGGAATGCAATTAATAATTCCTTTACCGTTGTGCTATTTGGTATTGCCTTTGAAATGATATAACAATCTTTAAGCATTCCAAAGCGTCGCTTCTCGCCCACGGCAACAGGTGTGGCGGTGAGTAGTTGGCTCCCCAGCAGTTTATGAGCACAATTCCACTCCCTGCGTGCCTTTGATAAAGAAAATATTGATTTGACGCTTTCCAGTCCATTTCTCACGGTATACCGCTTTATGTAAAAAGATTCCCGATCGTGCGTATATCTTAATATCCTTTTGTAATATCCACTACGGACGACCTCACAATTTCTATTTTCATGAATAGCATCGAACATCTCTTTTAGTACATCCGGTGATATACCGTTTATCAACCAGCAAATGTCATTTTTGATATATGTGTTAAAAGCGATCTGCATTAGTGATGAATATTCAATACGTTTCGATAAACCTGAAGCGTTTTTTCGGTATTTGCTTCGAAGGAATACATTTCTGCCTTTTGTCTTGCAGCGCAACCCATCTGCTCCCTTTTTTCTTTTGTGAAAAGCACATTCATATACTTTGCTATTTCCCGTGCATCAATGGGATGGTGAATGACGAAACCGTCCTGGCCTTGTGCGATGATCTCCGATACGCCACTGGATTTGCTGGCAATGACCGGAAGCCCCGATGCCATTGCCTCAAGACAGGCCGTACCGAAGGCATCGTACTCACTGGGGAAAACAAAAATATCTCCTCCCGCATATATTTCCTGTATGTGTTTGCATACACCGGCAAAGATCAGCTTGTCAAGAACACCATTTTTCCTTGCGAGTCTCTGGTGCTCCCGAATGGTTCCTTTTCCCACAACGAGCAATTTCGTTTTTTGAGATTTGTTTATCAAGGATAAGGCCTCTATAACATATTTCAGCCCTTTTCTCTTAAACCCGGAACCGACAAACAAGAGAAGCACTTCATCTGGTGCAATTCCGTACGTAGCTCTCACCGCGTCTCTGTATGTTGTGCGGTTTTTGGGGGTAAATATCGAGATATTTACCCCATTATAAATAATCTCTATAGTATGGGGAGATACTTTATAATGGTTTACAATTTCTTTTTTGCATTGTTCTGAGATACAGGTAATTTGCCTATAGTGTTTCCTTTTGAAAATAATTCTTTCCAGAAACAGAAGGCTTGAATGTCTTGGATTCAGGCACATGACAATCTTGCCAAACACGGTTTGCATCAAGGGATAGGTGTGCATCATATAGTCCCAATGACATCCCCCGCCGACCCGATAAATATCCTGAAATAATGTCTGCGTAAATCCGTGAACGAGATCGAATTTTATTTCAGCTTTTTTAATAATCTTAGGGGCATTTACCGCAAATGTCCAGTATTTTAATGGAGACCAGAAGGCAATAGCCGGAACATGATGAAGGATTAATCTTGTATCACGGTCATGACTAAATCGATGGGCAAAGACATGCACTTCGTGACCTCGATCAAGGAGTTGTTTGGATAAGTTACACACATAACTTTCCACCCCGCCTTTTTCCTTGATAAACTGATATACCACCAACGCAATCTTCATGCTAAATTATGGGATTGAAGCCCGTATGTAAGGGCATGCATCAGATGTATGATCAAACATATTACGTAAGGATACTTACTTATATAGTATCATTTTGCGAAAACTTCTTTTATTTGCAAGTCTGCATTCATGAAAAACCACGAAATCCAAAGCACGAAAACCCTAAACTCCAAACAATTTCAAAATCATAAATCAAACATTCCAAACTGATTACCTTGAAATATCTATTTATACAAACATTATACCTTATGGAAATCTTGTGTCATCAAAAATTGCGATATTGTACGAGTATTTTTCATTTGACCCAGTCTGCAAAGCAGTGGGATCAAGGGGATTGTTAAAAAACTTGCATAAAAAGATGTTTTTATAGGGGATAGACTCTCAAAAAACCTCTGGG
>JAUPKS010000019.1 GCA_030837315.1 Planctomycetota bacterium | reverse complement strand
GGGGTATATAAGCCGCTAAGCCAGTAAATTCAAGGGGTCACCTAAAAAGGTCGGCACTACAGACTGGTTTTTCCGGATGCATAAACCTTGGGCGGTGGTTGCTCAGGAAGCGATAATCCCAGTTGCGCCAAAAGGAGAGAAACGTACTGTTCCGGTTGGGTATAGCGGCTCATGACAATGTGACGGCCATCTGTGGTTGGTAAATGGATATCAATCATTTGGATGGTCGAGAGTTTTTTCAAGATGGCCTCCGATGTGAGACCTGCGGCTCGTCCCCGTGCAAGATTTCGTAAAGTTGTGTGAAGGCAATAAGCCAGAAAGGAAACAAAAATATGTGCTTCAATTCTCTTTTCCAACTGGTGCCAGATGGGACGGATGGAAAGCTCCCCCTTCAAATCCTTAAATGCTTGTTCAATGCGGGTCAAAAGCAGATACGTTTCCCAGACGGTTTCAGGTGAAGCGGCCTGCATGTTGGAACGAAGCAGATAGCGTCCCTCACGTCGCAACGCTCGTCTCAGGCGTTCACGGTCCAGTTCGAAACGGAACGTGTGTTCATTCACCGGTTCTTGAGGATTTGGGATGGAGAGACGAACCAGCCCAAAGTCTCGCCCGGCTTCTTTCTTTCATGCCCCGATTGCGTCAGCAGGTCGTCACGCGTGATCTTCTTTCGATTAATCAATCCCTCGGGAACGCATCTTTTCCAGCGTCTTCTCGGTTGGAATACCACAATCAATAAGCCAGGTGCGGCGACATTTTCCATACTGTTTTTCAATGAGAAAAATATGGCAAGATAAATTCACCAAGTGAAAAACAAAAAGCTGGTCATACATGGGCGATGTTATTTTGGGCCTGGTTAAAATCGTAAGCGTATTTTAACCGTCTTTATTGGCGGAGAGGCCGGGATTCGAACCCGGGGTAGAGATTTTGTCTCCACAACGGTTTAGCAAACCGTCGCTTTCAGCCGCTCAGCCACCTCTCCGATATTTGGATTTTTTTAGGAAATCTTTCTTAGAATATTGTGGTTAGTCTAATCAAGTGCATAGACAACTTTTTATACATGGCGGAGGGAGTAGGATTCGAACCCACGGGAGACTCGCGCCTCCAACAGTTTTCAAGACTGCCGCCATAGTCCACTCGGCCATCCCTCCTCGTTTTTGTGAACTTATCAGAAACCGTTTTAAAACTCACTTTCTGCTTTGCATACTTCTTCTAAAACCTTTTTTGCCACAAATATTGGTGTATTTTTTTGCATTGCAAGTGCGATTGCATCGCTAGGCCTGGAGTCAATCTCCACCGTTGAACCATCTTGCTGCAATATAATCTTTGCATAAAAAGTATTATTCCGCAGGTCACTAATAAGGATCCTTACAATTCCTGCATTCAAACCTTCGATAATGTTGCTGATCAGGTCATGCGTCAAAGGACGCGGAGTGGTCACCCCTTTCACTGCCCGATCAATTGCCCATGCCTCATGAAGTCCGATAACGATCGGAAAGCTTCGTTGCCCTTGTCTTTCCTTCAGGACAATAATCTGATGATCGCTTGTCTCTGTGATTATGATCTTTGAAAGTTCCATCGGAACCATACAACATTTCCTTCTTTAGAGAGACAAACCGATAAATGCGAAGCCGCCGTCACATTGGCCTGGCATGGACAAACTTGTTGAAATTGTAGCACATCGACCCCTTTTGTCAAATGTTTTTTAGTTTACCACTGCAAGAGCTCATTACGCTTCTGAAACTTTATTGACACCCCCTAAATTGGCTGATATACTAGCTAATTACTTAGAATTTCGACTCGCTCCTGCACTCTATTTCTTTCAAAATAGCCCAGCTTAATGAAATCGTATTTCTGTTGTTCAAAAAGTTTAGCCAATAGTTTTTTATTTATCCTGCCCCTATTGGTTTTATATGACGTCGGTATTGCCTTGCAGGGTTCGTGTATTAAAAATGCTGCTGATGTTATCATGAAGACCCCGTTGACTGTATTTGGCAAGAACGGTTCTTTGATATTTAATTCACTGGTTGTTGCTTTTTTGCTGATATCCGTATTTTATATAGAAAAAGAATATCGTTTGAGTTCTTTGGTCTTTATCTATATGTTTACAGAAAGTGTAATTTATGCCCTATTCATGGGCTATGTTGTTGGATTCATAGTTTATCAGTGCTTATTTCCACACATACTGGCCAGCCCTTTTTCCATGAATATATGGATGGGTATCATTCTTTCCGTTGGGGCAGGGGTTTACGAGGAAATTGTATTTCGATTTCTCCTTATCACATCGTTGTACTTTCTCCTTGCGACCTTCTTGAAAGTGAACAAACCCGTCAGTGCAATGATAAGTATTATTACGAGTTCTTTGCTGTTTTCAGCCATGCATTATGTGGGGACTTTAAGCGATAGTTTTACGTATACCACTTTTACGTTCCGATGCTTGTCTGGTATCGTTTTATCCACTATCTTTATGTTTCGGGGATTGGGTATCGCTGTTTATACTCACGCTATTTATGATGTGCTTTCGGTGTTAAAACCTTTTCATGTTTAAGGATATTTGTGTGGAAAATATTGTTGTTGGTATTACCGGCGCAAGTGGAGCTATTCACGCCCAACGTTTGTTACAAATCCTCTGTAAGATGGAATACAAGCTCCACGTATCCATATCGGATGCCGCAGCCTTGGTTATTAAACATGAATTAGGAATCGATGTAACGTGCAACGATCCGAATCTCACCCAATTTCTGGGTTATACTACCGATAATGTTATCTACTATAATAACCTGAATATTGGTGCAACAATCGCCAGCAGCCGATATCCCATCAAGGCAATGATCGTTGTTCCCTGCAGTATGAACACCCTGTGTTCTATTGCCCATGGTATTGCAAACAATCTTATTCAACGCGCGGCAAGTATAACCATCAAAGAGGGTCGGAAACTTGTGGTAGTACCCCGTGAAACACCCTTGTCTTCCATTCATCTGGAAGCCATGTTAAAATTATCTTCCATGGGGGTATGTATCTTGCCAGCCATGCCTGGATTCTATCACAACCCAAAGACTATCACAGATCAGGTGAATTTTATTGTAGCTAAGATACTGGATGTATTGAATATAAAACATACCCTGATTCCCGAATGGCGTGGTGAAGAATGGATCAAAGCGGAAGTCACATGAATGTACTCTGTACGTTGTAGATGTTTGTAAAAATATCCCTTGTATTTATGAAGAGAAATTAGGTAAGGAAACTTTATGACTGATATACAACACAACAATGTATCACCAGGGGCGGGGTGGCAATCCGTGTACATGAAAAAAAGGAGAGGTGCAGGGTTTTGGGTTGCTGTAGGACTTGCCTCTTTCTTTTTCTTATGCACCTTATTGTTATTCGTACTCTTTATCGGTTCCCTTGTGCTCAGTAAAGCAGTCATCACAGGCACTACGACAAAAGCCAAGAAACACGCCGCAGAAACCGTTATAGAAGGAAGCGGAGAAAACAAGATTGCTATAATTCCCATCAAGGGTATACTGAGCAATGAATCTGCAGAAGGCCTCTTCATAGAAAAACCCAGTATTGTCGATGTCGTGAAACAACAACTCGAACAAGCCGCAGACGATACCCATGTAAAGGCCGTACTGTTAGAAGTAGACAGCCCTGGTGGTGGTATTACGGCTAGCGACATTATCTACAATCAGATTATAAAATTTAAAGCTGTGACACAGAAGAAGGTTGTCGTCTATATGCAGGACATCGCGGCCTCCGGCGGATACTACATCTCCTCTGCTGCCGATACAATCGTTGCGCATCCAACAACGATTACGGGGAGTATCGGGGTAATTATGCCACTAATCAATGTGGCAGAACTTATTAATCGGTATGGCATAAAGGATAATTCCATTGCCTCCGGCAATCTAAAAGAGATTGGCTCTCCTCTGAAACAGATGACAGCAGACGAAACGGCCATTTTAAAAGGTATCATCGATGAAATGTATATGCAATTCGTAACGGTTGTTTCTACAGGAAGAAAACTGGATATCGAAGCAGTGAAAAAAATTGCCGATGGAAGAATCTATACTGGCAAACAGGCCTTTGAAAAGGGATTAGTCGACCAGTTGGGTTACCTGGAAGACGCCATCAATGTAACAAAAAAACTGGCGGGACTTACTGAAGCGACCATCGTAAGATACGAAAAACATTACGGACTGACCGACCTGTTTGGATTAATGTCTAAAAAATTGTTTCAGAATAATACCATCAAGCTGGATATCTCTCAATTTCAAGAACAGGGCGATACCAGACCTGTGTACCTTTGGAATGGCTATTCCATGAAGGAATAGTTTATCGTATTACCCTGTAAAAATTTCTTTTTTCTGTAAGTTTTTTTACAACCCCCTTCATCCCCTTTTTTAAGGGGGATTTCGTTGCGGCTTAGCTGCGATATGAAACAAAATGCAGTATTATGCTAAAGGAACTGTAAAGATGATTCCTGTGGCAGGGTAATTTTTCAAGAACGATAATAAATAACGACTGTGTTGACAGAGAGTCTTATGCATGGAGTTTACTTGTTAAATATCGATTTATCAAATATCGCTAAATATTAAATATGGTACGAGTTCGTTTTGCACCTTCGCCTACAGGTCTCTTACATAT
>JAUPKS010000196.1 GCA_030837315.1 Planctomycetota bacterium | reverse complement strand
TGATATTCCATGTATGCCCTTTCTATAAGTCCGCTTTCTATATAGATATTTCCCAGATTACAATGGGCGCGATAGCTGTTCGGGGAACGTGTGATGGTTTTCGTCCACAGCGTAAATTCGTCCCGCCACGTTCCATTCTTCCTGATGATAGCAAACCCATAACCCCCAAGCATAAGGGTTACCAAGACCAGTTGTACGGTCTGCCTCAAGGGGATAGCGCGTGGAGATAGGGTGCGATCTGTGATCCGATAAATCAGTATCCCTTTTACAGCACAAAACCCCATCACGGGGATATAAAGATACCGCTCAGCCATGATATTGCCTATAGGAAGGATATTCATGACAGGCAACAGCGTGATAAAGAACCACGCCATCCAAAAGGCAAATATATTCCTCGTTTTGCATACTAGGGTAAATATGATAAAAATTGAGATTAAAAATAAGAGAGACAGCACAAAAGTCCCTTCCGATGGGGATTCTGCAAGAGGTACCACGTAGTCAGCGTTAAGATTGACCGGAAAGAATGATAGTTTGATATAGGATGTCAGTATCTTGATCATGGTGAAGATGTTGATCCAGAGCCCGCCAGGTTGATAGTCAGTTTTTAATGCAGGATTACTCAATGCAACAAATCGAATGGTGAGGTAGAAAAGGGAAATGGCAAGGTATCCTGCATAAATCCCCTTAAATCTTTTCGCAAAGGCCAACCATGGCTTTTGATAAGAAAACACGACAAATAACATCAATAGGGCGGGAAGGGTAATGGCCATTTCTTTTGAAAAAAGGGCGCACAGATAAGCAATAAGAGAGATGGCATAATAAAAGATGAATCGGGTTATCTGACTATTTTCCCGGTAAAAAAGGGAGTCAGATTTTATAAAGTAAATAAACGAAACGAGGAGAAATGTTGCAGACAGAAGGTCTTCCCGATAGCCGATGGCGTTCACGGTTTCTACAAGAATGGGGTGTGTGACAAAGAACAAGATTGAAAGTAAAATGATCTTGTTGTTGGATAAAACGGTACGGAGCAAAAGGAAAAAAAGGACCGTATTTGTGGTATGCAAAATAACATTCGTCAGGTGAAATCCAAAGGGATTTAAGTGCCAGATGGCATAGTCAATGAAGTATGAGATTGTGACAAGTGGCCGGTAACTCATCTCTCCTGAGATAGAAAAGTAGTCTTTTGTAAAGACTTTGGGGAGACAGTTCCATTGTCTAATAAAGGAATTATCTACAATGATCTTAAAATCGTCGTAGACAAATTTGCCGTGGGTTGCGTTTACATAAAGCAGAAAGGAGAATGCAGATATTAAGAGGAGAACACAAACAAAAAGCGGCTTTTCAGTGCCAATATATCTCTTTTTAGTTTTCGCCTTCATCCATAAAAGTGAATCCCCCTATATCTTCCTTCGTGAAAGGGATATAGGGGGATTCGTGATTTTTGCCTTCACGATAAACGTGGCGGCCTTTGGTGATTTAAGAAATAAAAATTAGCTTATTAGAACAAATAGGCAAGATCGATTGCCGTTGTGAGCTCACCATGATGACCATTGAATATATCTTGACTTCCTTCATCGTAGCGGACTTCAGGCCTGACAAGGAGATTTTCCCTGATCTTAAAGTTGGCTGTAAGTGTAAGTTCCCAAAGATGAAGGGCGTTAACACCTAACCTTGCGCCGTCAGCATCATCAAAATATTCACCCCTGAATGCAAGGCCAAAGTAGTCTGTGATATCCTGGTTAACGATGCCGGAGAAGCCCCACCATTTACCGGTACCGTCTCCTGGCAAGAAACCACCAGCTGACCCTGCAGCATTCTCTTCTGTACCAAAATCAAAGTTAAGATTAAACGACGTCTTTTCGAAAGGTTTTACTGCAAAAATCAAATCCCAAAAATGCCTTAAATTTCCATCAGCATTATCCGCAATGTCTTCATCTTGTTCAGCTCCGTGGCTACCATTAACAATAAAACTTGTATTTTCACTTATCTTCAAGTTAAACTGATAACCCAAAGTTTTACTATCATTATTATCTACAAATGTATCCCAACCATTCACAAGATATCCTGTTACCGTTAGACTATCGAATAGGGGATAGCTGATGGCTAAACCTGTGTTGGTAAATGGAATCGCACTCTGATAAAGAAGTGAACGGGAGAAGTTTGGGTTATCCACACTTTCCCAGAGTTCAGCACCGATCCAGGTAGCAAATTTACCAAACTTAAAATCAATCCCCTTGCCGATCGGAGCCTTGTACGTTACAAACCCCTGGCTTACGGTAAAATCATCGTCATCAACCCGGCCATCGCTCGGTATAAATGTTAACCTTTGTGCAATTTCTCCATAGTTTGTCGTAAATCCAAAACCGATGGGGTCTTTTTCTGTAGATGGTTTGAAAACGGAGATTTCAATGTTATCCAAGGTAAACGAGTTGTTTTCCCTGTCGAATGCCCTTACATCTACCCAGTCCCCCTCTGCAGCATCACGGGTAAAACCACCAGCAGAGCCGCGCTGATCATCCGGTTTTGAAAAATTATAACTATAATACGTATCAATAAAACCACTTATTTCCACACTCTTAAAAAAACCCGCCAGCTTCCCTTCGTCCTCTAAGGGCGCTACTGCCATTGTACCTTCTTCCGCAAAAGCCGGCGCAGCAAAACCCACCATTGCACCACACAATATACCCGCCAACCCCAAATTATACAAATTCTTCATCAAAATTTTCCTCCTTTTCTTTAAAGGATCCGCATTTAAATCCACGAGCTTATCCAAGGAATAAATAAACAATTCGATTACTTTTAAATTAATCCAAACCCTCCTTTCTCGGTAACTAAGTAAAAAGTTAGCAAAAACAATGCCGCGTTAAGTACGAGTGAACTATTTGTTGTTACTAAAATTATGGCATAAGCAATCCCTGCACTTACGTTGTTTGTTAATAAAGAGTTAGAACGCAAAAGGCTTTTGGATGAGGATAAATAACTCAGAAGTCTGCCACTATGATATCCAAAAAAACAACGCGTGCTAGTTTTTCTGCTGCCTAAAATTTAACAGTATAGTGGATGATATGATGCAATTATTTGTCGCGTAAGGCAATCCACAAGTGACGTATTTTATATTTACAAATGCTTCTGTCAACAAAAATCTCGAAATACCTTCATGCAGTGACAAGGACTTCGTAGTCATAAATCATTTTTTCTTGACCTTAAACACTTTACGAGTATAATTTCCCATTCTAAATTTATCTGGAGTATATACATTACGTATACTTTATTTTAGGAGGTAAAAATAATGTCTTTGGATCCTACCAAACACGCAGACTGGGAAATAGCAGAAGATTCTGAAACTCGAATGAAAACGGTATACCAGTTGGCCGAAGAATTAGGCCTGCAAAAGGAAGAATTACTTCCGCACGGGCACTACGTGGCAAAGGTTGATTTTAATAGGGTTTTGAAACGAGTCGAGAAAAAACCCGACGGGAAATTTATCGATGTAACCGCAATAACTCCAACCCCTCTCGGCGAGGGAAAATCGACCACTACGATGGGCCTGGTACAGGGCTTAGGAAAAAGAAAGAAAAATGTCGTCGGGGCTATTCGCCAACCATCAGGCGGGCCAACAATGAACATCAAGGGATCTGCCGCGGGTGGTGGTCTTTCCCAATGCATTCCTTTAACCCCGTTTTCGCTTGGTTTGACAGGCGATATTAACGCCATTATGAATGCACATAACCTTGCTATGGTCGCCCTTACATCCAGAATCCAGCACGAATTTAATTACGACGACGAAAGGCTTACAAAAAGCAATTTAAAACGACTCGATATTGACCCCGACAGAATCGAAATGAAGTGGATTATGGACTTTTGCGCCCAGTCACTGAGGAAGATAATAATTGGCATAGGCAGCAGGATGGACGGTTTTATGATGGAGTCTGGGTTCGCTATAGCAGTATCTTCCGAGCTGATGGCAATTCTGTCGGTGGCGAAGGACTTAAAAGATATGAGGGAGCGGATAGGCAGGATGGTTGTTGCCTACGACAAAAAAGGCAAACCGATAACTACGAGCGATCTTGAGGTGGCCGGCGCCATGACTGCATGGATGGTGGAAGCTATTAATCCAAATCTCATGCAAACCATTGAAGGGCAACCGGTACTTGTACATGCAGGGCCTTTTGCCAACATTGCCATTGGACAATCATCGATTATCGCCGATAGACTGGGCTTGAAATTAGGCGATTACCATGTGACTGAATCGGGATTTGGGGCAGATATCGGATTTGAAAAATTCTGGAACTTAAAATGCCGTTACTCAGGGCACCGCCCAAATGCAGCCGTAATTGTTACCACTGTCCGTGGTATGAAATGCCATGGTGGCGCTCCCATCCCGGTACCCGGACGTCCTTTGGACCCATGTTATAAAGAAGAAAACGTCGGGTGGGTAGAAAAAGGAACAGAAAATCTTGTCCATCATATTAACACGATAAAGAAGTCCGGAATTAACCCTGTGGTTTGTATCAATCACTTCTATACGGATACAGATGCTGAAGTTAAAGCAATCCGCAGGCTGGCTGAAAAAGCAGGCGCCCGTGTTGCCCTGTCTCAACATTGGTCAAAAGGAGGCGATGGCGCCGTAGAGTTGGCCGATGCTGTAATTGATGCATGCAACCAGCCCAACAACTTTAAATTCCTCTATGAATTAAACGTCCCTTTACGGACACGTATTGAAATGATTGCGGAGCAGGTCTACGGCGCAGACGGCGTTGATTTTACGCCAGAGGCTTTAATAAAAGTAAAAGCACTGGAAAACGACCCCGATATCTCAAAAATGGGGACTTGCATGGTGAAAACCCATCTTTCTATTACGGATAATCCAAATTTAAAAGGCGTTCCGAAGAATTGGAGATTACGCATTAAGGATGTATTGACCTTCAGAGGCGCAGGATTTGTCGTGCCAATGGCGGGTGATATTAAACTCATGCCGGGAACAAGCTCTGATCCTGCATTCCGGCGTGTGGACGTTGATGTAAACACAGGAAAGGTAAAAGGAGTTTTCTAACCAGGATTCGGTTATAATAACGGTAATCAGGAAACGCAAAAGCTGTTGTTGCAGAAGGCTGTTGAACAAAAATAGCTCAACAGCCTTCTTTTTTCGTTCCTAAACATTGCCTTGACATATACATCTATATTTGCTTAGAATAATCCGATTGTATTTTACAGGTGAATTCAAATTGTTTTCTATAAATTAAAAAAAACGCAAAAGGCATAATTAATTATGAGTTTTTTAACTAAAATATTTGGAACATCGAACGAGAGGATAATAAAGAAGTTACAGCCTATGGTTGAATTTATCAATTCTCTCGAGCCGAAGATGATGTCACTGACGGATGCTGAACTCCGCCAAAAAACAGACGAGTTTAAAGAAAGATTATCAGGGGGAGAGGCCTTGGATGACCTCCTCTCTGAGGCGTTTGCTGTTGCGAGGGAGGCGAGCCGAAGGGTACTTTTAGCCCCGAACCCAGATAGCCCCAATCGCACGATGCGGCACTTTGATGTCCAGCTCATTGGTGGTATTGTTTTACATCAGGGAAAGATTGCTGAAATGGCGACTGGTGAAGGCAAGACACTGGTTGCTACCTTACCCGCCTACCTGAATGCCCTGTCAGGGAAAGGTGTTCATATTGTTACCATCAATGATTATTTGGCAAGGCGCGATAAGGATTGGATGAGCCCCTTGTATGATTTTTTAGGATTAAAAGCCGGAGCCATTCAATCAAACCAACCATACGAAGATAAGAAGGCTGCTTATTTATGCGATATTACTTACGGGACAAATAATGAATTTGGTTTTGATTATCTCCGTGACAACATGAGGGTGCGGACTGAAGAACAAGTCCAGATTAGCCGCGGTCTGAATTATGCCATTGTGGATGAAGTGGATAGTATATTGGTTGACGAAGCGCGGACCCCCTTGATTATCTCTGGTCCTGCAGAAGAGTCTACAGAAAAATATTATATAGCAGACAAAGTCGCCAGGCGTTTGAAAGCGGAAAAACACTTTGAAATAAAAGAAAAGGAACGCATGGCGCATCTTACTGAAGAGGGCACTGAAGAAGTAGAGAAACAGCTGAACGTTGACAGTATTTACACCGATAAGAATATGGAGTGGCCTCACTATATCGAACAAGCGCTTCGTGCCCATCACCTGTTTAAGAACGATAGGGATTATATTATCAAGGGTGGCGAAGTAATCATTGTGGACGAATTTACGGGGCGCCTGATGGAGGGTCGTGTGTGGAGTGATGGCCTGCATCAGGCTGTTCAGGCAAAGGAACATCAGCGTATCAAAGAAGAAAATCAGACGCTTGCAACGATCACCCTTCAGAATTTCTTCCGACTCTATAAAAAACTTGCCGGAATGACAGGTACGGCAATGACGGAGGCTGCAGAATTCGACAAGATCTATAAGCTGGAAGTCGCTACGATTCCTACCAATAAACCCATGAGTCGCACAAATTTCCCAGACCGGGTTTATCGAACCGAAAAAGAAAAATTTGATGCCATAATAAAAGAGATTGTAGAGATACATAGAACAGGCAGGCCAACACTGGTTGGAACAGTTTCCATTGAAAAATCAGAATTGCTCAGCGAAAAATTGATGAGAGAGGGCGTTGAACACGAGGTGTTAAATGCCAAGCAACATGAGCGGGAAGCGCATATCGTTGCAAAGGCCGGACAACGTGGGAATGTTACCATTGCAACAAATATGGCCGGAAGAGGCACTGACATTGTTTTGGGTGAGGGGATTGCCGCCCTCGGAGGCCTTCATATTGTGGGTACCGAGCGGCACGAAGCGCGGCGTATTGATAACCAGCTTCGTGGACGTGCTGGCCGTCAGGGAGACCCGGGTTCGTCCCGCTTTTATGTGTCGCTGCAAGATGATTTAATGCGTATTTTTGCCTCTGAGCGCGTGAGCTCACTTCTGAAAAGCTTCGGAATGGAAGAAGGCATGGCGATTGAACACTCGATGGTCAGCAGGTCTATTGAGAGGGCACAGAAAAAGGTAGAGGAACATAACTTCGAAATACGGAAACACCTCCTCGAATATGACGAAGTCATGGACCAGCAAAGAAAAACGATTTATGCCCTGAGACAAGATGTCCTGGAAGGCAAGAATATCCGCGATTATATTTTCCGAATGATGGTGGATAGTATCGGAGAGGTGGTCGCTTTTGCTTACGATACAAAGGGCGGAAGAGACGAAGAAGAACCCTTTAATCTTGCAGATTGGTTTAAACAAAAATTTGGTTTGACCATCGATCTTCATGAGGTTGAAGAAAAGACGCGTCAAAATGTGGAAGAGTTTTTGATAAAGAAAGCCGGGGAGGCATACGAAGCAAAGGAAAATACCATCGGCAAAGAGGAGATGGAGAAGATTGCCCAGATCCTCTTGTTGGAAAAGATTGACACAAAATGGAAAGACCATCTCTACGCAATGGATCACCTGAGATCAGGTATTGGTCTCCGCGGATATGCACAGGTAGATCCTAAAATAGAATATAAAAGAGAAGCATTGGGTATGTTTGAAAGCATGAATCTGTCGATTCGAGATGAGGTTACCGATCTTATCTTTAAATTGCAATTGGGCAAAGAAGCGGAGAGGAAAGATATATGGCACCCTGACCACTATGTTCATCAGGAAGTTTCCGGATTGGAGGCAATGCAAAAATTGACTGCCGCTAACGGGGTTCCTCAGAATGCACCGGCAAACTCAGATGAACAGGCTGAGCAGAAGATGGAACCTATTAAAGTCGGAATCAAGGCAGGGAGAAATCAGCCTTGTCCGTGTGGTAGCGGTAAAAAGTTTAAGCAGTGCTGTGGCAGGGTAAGTTAACTTGTTCATAACGCCCAGAATGATACCAGCATCGATACCTAATTATCTGAAAGTCCATTTCGTTCCGCATGTCGATACTCTTTGATGCTGTGTATGTAACAGCGCTAACCGTAGGCTCTCCCTATTTTTTCTTGAAATTCATAACAAATGAACGGTATCGGTCTGGCTTAGTACAACGTTTGGGTTGGGTAGATAACCGGGAAAGCAAAAATGCTTGCATCTGGATTCATTGTGCTTCTGTTGGAGAAGTCCTGACGGTAAAAGCGCTTGTAAAATCCATTGAAAAAGAGTTTAATAATCTGGATATTATCGTTTCCACCAATACGAATACGGGATTGTCTGTTGCTAAAAGATGTTTTACCGGTAAAAAGATTTTTTATTTCCCTCTCGATTTAAGCTGGGTGGTCGATAAGGTACTACATGCCATGCAGCCTAGTTGTGTGGTATTGGTTGAATTGGAAATATGGCCTAATTTTTTGATAACGGCTGCAAAGATGCGTCTTCCTGTAATTTTACTGAATGCCAGGATATCTGAAAAATCTCTGAAATGGTACCGTGTGCTCAGTAAGATTTCCAAAGAGTTCTTTGGAAGTCTGGCAAGGAAAGAGAATGTCTTTTGTGCTAGGACCATGACTGATGCGGCACGCATTATAAATCTGGGAATACCTGAGACTCAAGTTTCTGTTACGGGAAATATGAAATTTGATAATCTTGTAACTGATATCCCGGAAGATGCGAAGAGACGGTTATTGTGTCTCTTTGAGATTGATAACGAGAATAAAGTGATTGTTTGTGGGAGTACCCACGAAGGCGAAGAACTGGTTATCCTGAAAGTATTCAAGCAAATCAGGACAAAAATTGAGCACCTCAGACTCGTTTTGGTGCCGAGACATATTGAAAGGGTGAATGACGTAATCAAAGCAATTGAATCTGCAGGGTTTAAGTATGCCAGAAAATCTTTTCTCGACAAGGGAGAAAAGATAGGTAGGGATAAGAATGAAACGGTTATTCTCGTCGACACCGTTGGGGAATTACTCACAACATACAGCATTGCCGATTGCGTGTTTGTCGGGAAAAGCCTTGTGCCTCAAGGTGGGCAAAACATGATGGAACCTGCAGGGTTGGCCAAACCAATTCTTGTTGGTCCACATACCTTTAATTTTTATGAGGAGGTACAGGTATTGCGGGAAGCTAGTGCCATAGAAATTGTCCAGGATGAGTCGGCACTATTAACTAAAATGACGTATTTATTAGAGCACCCGGATGAGTCTCTGGAAATGGGCAAGAGGGCACAATCGGTTGTAATGAAACAAAGAGGTGCTACAGATCGTAATGTAAAAGTATTAAGGAACATTTTGTTGAAGGAGAGGAAATTACCGGTATGAAGAAAGGAAGGCATTTATTTACCTCAGAATCAGTATCTATGGGGCATCCGGATAAGGTCGCTGACCAGATATCTGATGCCGTGTTGGATGCAATGCTTGAGCAAGACCCGATGAGCAGGGTTGCATGTGAGACATTGGTAACAACAGGTGTAGCCTTTGTGGCGGGTGAATTTACTACAAAGGCCAATGTAAATATTCCTGATATCGTAAGAAATACGATAAAAGAAATTGGTTACGGTGATGCGTCGATAGGATTTGATTATAACACGTGTGCGGTTATCACGAGTATTGGCAAACAATCCCCGGATATCTCACAGGGTGTATCTGAAGGCGAAGGCCTCCATAAGGAGCAGGGGGCTGGCGATCAGGGTATGATGTTTGGCTATGCCTGTAACGACACGCCGGAACTGATGCCGCTTCCTATTATGCTGGCTCACAGGATTATTATAAAACATGCCGAATTAAGACAGAGCGGGAAATTGAAATATTTGCGTCCCGATGCAAAATCTCAGGTTACGGTGGAATACGAAGATCACAAGCCTGTCAGGGTACACACGGTAGTTGTTTCTACCCAGCATGCTCCGGATGTGAAATACGAGACCATTAAAGAGGATATGATTGAGAAAGTCGCGAAACAGGTGATTCCCGCGAATCTGTTAGATAGCAAGACGATTTATCATATCAATCCGACTGGACGTTTTGTGATCGGTGGTCCTCAGGGGGATTGCGGCCTGACGGGACGCAAGATTATTGTGGATACGTATGGCGGCTGGGGACGCCATGGTGGAGGTGCTTTTTCGGGAAAAGACCCAACGAAGGTCGATCGAAGCGCCTGCTATGCGGCCAGACATATTGCAAAGAATGTGGTGGCTTCTGGTCTTGCAGACCGATGCGAGGCACAGGTGGCTTATGCCATTGGTGTGGCAAAACCCCTCGCAATCCATATTACTACCGAAGGTACCGGCAAGATTCCTGACGAAAAACTTACTCAGGTTTGTGAAAAGGTTTTTGATATGACACCTAGCGGTATTATTGATCGGTTAAAACTCAGAAGACCGATATACAAAATTACGGCTCGTCACGGCCATTTTGGCCGCGCAGAGGATACTTTTACGTGGGAGAAGACGGACATGGTTGATGCCCTGCGAAAGGCGGCAGGCGTTTAGATGAGAAGCAGGTTAAGGGGCACGTTGCAACGTGCCCCTTCCGTTTATACCATGCTTACAAAAATCTATCCTTTCCAAAGATTACGAAAGGTTCAGGTATCTTAATCGGATACCAAAAATTTTGACGGGTAAAATTTTTTAGAAGAAAAGGAGAATGCATGAATTGTGATATTAAAGATGAAAACCTTGCACCAGGTGGCAAGAAGCGTATTGAATGGGCAAGTAATGATATGCCTGTTCTGGCTCAGGTAAAGGAGAGATTTGAAAAGGAAAAACCCTTGAAGGGAATGAAGATGTCCGCCTGTCTTCATGTAACTGCAGAGACAGCAAATCTGGTCAGGACACTCAAGGCCGGTGGGGCTGACGTAGTTCTTTGTGCCTCGAATCCTTTATCAACCCAGGACGATGTTGCCGCTTCTTTATCCAGAGATTATGGTATTCCTGTCTTTGCTATCAAAGGGGAAGACAACAAAACATATTACAAACATATTACCTCAGCCCTTGACCACAAGCCGACCATTACGATGGACGACGGCGCCGACCTGGTTTCTGCTATCCATAAAGAGCGCAAGGAACTGATTCCACAAATCATCGGGAGCATGGAAGAAACAACTACCGGGGTAATACGGTTAAAGGCTATGGAAAAAGACGGGTCATTAAAGATCCCCGTTGTTGCGGTAAATGATGCCGACACAAAGCACCTTTTTGACAATCGTTATGGAACTGGTCAATCTACCATCGATGGGATTATCCGGGCGACAGACGCCCTGCTGGCAGGCAAGGTATTTGTTGTTGCTGGTTACGGATGGTGCGGAAAGGGGCTCGCCATGCGGGCAAAAGGTATGGGCTCCAATGTCGTGGTTACGGAAATAAACCCAATTAAGTCCCTGGAAGCCGCTATGGATGGTTTTATGGTTATGCCTATGAGTGAAGCGGCAAAAATTGGTGATCTGTTCTGCACCTTAACAGGAAATATTCACGTACTCAGAAAAGAACATTTTGAAGTCATGAAGAATGGGGCGATGGTCTGCAATTCCGGTCATTTTAACGTGGAGATCGATATCGCCGCTTTAGAATCTATCGCTACAAAGATTAATAAATCCGTTCGTAATTTTGTAGACCAATATGTGCTCAAGAATGGAAGGTCGATTAGTCTCCTGGGGGAAGGGCGCCTTATTAATCTTGCCGCAGCGGAAGGCCATCCCGCGTGTGTTATGGATATGAGTTTTGCAACCCAGGCCTTGGCTACGGAATATGTAATAAAAAATAAAGGTAAATTAGTATCAAAGGTGTACGAGGTACCCAAGGAGATTGATCAATGGGTGGCCAATCTGAAATTGAAATCTATGGGTATTGCTATTGATACGCTTACAAAAGAGCAGGAGAAATATCTTGCTTCGTGGGAGGAAGGCACCTAATTTCGTTATGGCTATTATAAAACCGTTTCAGGGGTTACGGTACAATCAGGACGTCATTGAGGACATTTCCTCTGTTGTAACGCCGCCGTACGATGTGATTTCTCCTCAAGAGCAGGAGAAGTATTATCAGACTCATCCTAACAATATCATTCGCCTGGATTTGGGAAAAGACTTCCCCGAAGATACAGAAAAAGCCAACAAATATAGCCGTGCTGCTGAATTTCTTAAAAGTTGGAAGAAGGATGGTATACTCAAACAGGATGATGCGCCGGCAATCTATATTTACGATCAGGAATTTGTTTCTGGCAATAGATGGCTGGCTCGTAGAGGTTTCATTGCATTGGTGAAGCTGGAACCCTTTGATAAGGGGTCTATTTACCCTCACGAACAAACGCTTCCTGGCCCAAAGGCAGATCGTTTAAAGCTTACCCAATCATGCCAGGCTAACCTCAGTTCCATATTTGCCCTTTTCCCAGACGAGAGCAAAGCAATCGACACGTATTTGTCATCAATGGCACTGACAAAACCCGATGTAGATTTTATAGACGATACGGGGGTAAAAAATAAGCTTTGGGTAATAAAGGAAAGTCAAGCCATCGATAAATTGGTTGCCCTCATGAAGGCGAAACCCCTTTTCATCGCAGACGGACACCATCGTTACGAAACTGCATTAGTTTATAAAGAACAAATGCACAAAGAAGCTGGCAATCAGGGAGATGATTTACCTTCAGATTATGTGATGATGGTATGTGTGTCGATGAATAATGACGGACTAAAGATACTGCCGGCCCATCGACTCGTACGTCATATAAAGGATTATCACTTCGATCGGATTCTCCAATCAATACAGGAATCCTTCAAGGCCGAACTGTTAGGCAAGGGGTGCCGGGTAGAGGATTTTATGTCAATTCTCAACGATGAGACACAAGGCCATGCCTTTGTGATGTATGCTGGCCATGAAGATGCTTACTATAAACTGCGGCTTACCAATGAAAAATTACCTGACGCAGTATTTGCCAAAGACCATCCGGAATGGAGGCATCTGGATGCAGGTATCCTCCACGGCCTGATTATAAACAAAATATTGGGTATAAATGCTAACGACGTGACCATGAAAGATTGCGTGAAATATGTAAAAGACGAAGCAGAGGCTGTTTCTTTCGTACGGTCTGGTCAGTATCAATTGGCATTCTTTCTGAGGCCCACGCGCATTGAACAGGTAAGGGAAATTGCTATGGCGCGCAAGGTCATGCCGCCAAAATCAACGTATTTTTATCCAAAATTAATTACCGGTATTGTTATAAACAGTTTAAACAGTGCTATTCGCTAGAAAGTTTTCTGATTAATAATTGACAGTACGTATATTTTTCGTTACAATTTTGTAAATTTATTCATCTTATCGAGAGTGGCAGAGGGACTGGCCCTATGAAGCCACAGCAACCGGTCTTGTCCAAGGGAATCTTTTGGACGGGATGCAGGTGCTAATTCCTGTCTCGCGTTTTGGGAAAAGATAAGATAGGTACATAAAAAAGCCTCTTCCTATCTTATTTGTATAGAAAGAGGCTTTTTTATTTGCTTGATAAAACGAACGGAGGCAATGAATGGGATTTGTAAAAGGGCTAAAATGCCGGGAATGTGGAAAACCATATCCAAAAGAGCCCCTGCATGTCTGTAGCTTTTGTTTTGGTCCATTGGAAGTCGACTATGATTATGACGGGATTAAGAAGGTTTTGACCAGAAAGCTGATTGAGTCCCGTGGTAAGACGATGTGGCGTTATCAGGAACTGCTTCCTGTTGATGGTGAACCAACCGTGGGAGCACAGGTCGGTTTTACGCCCCTTGTCAGGGCAAATAACCTTGCCAAAGTCCTTGGGGTGAAAGAACTGTATGTGAAGAACGATTCAGTGAATTATCCCACGTTCTCCTTTAAGGACCGGGTCGTTTCTACGGCACTGACAAAGGCGAAGGAATTTGGATACAAAACAGTCGGATGCGCTACGACAGGAAATTTGGGGAATGCAGTAGCTGCCCAGGCGGTACAGGCAGGCTTGGAGAGTTACATTATCATGCCTGCCGATCTTGAACAGGGCAAGATTATTGGGACGCTGATTTATGGCACGAATGTAATAAAAGTCCGTGGAAACTATGACAGTGTAAACAAGCTCTGTTCTGAGATAGCAGACAAATACGGCTGGGCAATTGTGAATGTAAATTTGAGACCTTATTATGGGGAAGGTTCGAAGACCTATGGATACGAGATCATGGAACAGCTTGGATGGAAAACACCGAAGCATATTGTAGTTCCCATGGCGGGGGGTTCCCTGATTACGAAGATAGAAAAGGCCATTAAAGAATTCGCGAAACTTGGTCTCATTGATAATGCGGATACCAAACTCCACGGTGCCCAGGCAACCGGTAGCTCGCCGATAACTACAGCCGTTAAGCAGGAGACTGATGTGATAAAACCCGTAAAACCCAAGACCATTGCGCAGTCAATAGCAATCGGTAATCCGGCTGATGGCTATTATTCGGTAAAGTCTATTAATGTATCCGGGGGATGGGCAGAGGATGCAACCGACGAAGAACTCGTGGACGGCATTAAATTACTTGCCAGAACGGAGGGTATCTTTACGGAAACTGCGGGCGGTGTGACTGTAGCGGTTACCAAAAAACTCATTGAACAGGGCAAAATCCCAAAGGACGAGTCCATTGTAATCAGTGTGACGGGAAATGGACTAAAGACACAGGAGGCGGTACTGGACAAACTAGAAGTTCCTAAAATCATTAACCCATCTCTCTCTGAATTTGTTGCCCTTATGGAAGAGAAGATGGCGGCTGTTCATTAAATTCTGGGTAGATATTGTCTAAGACCCGTTGGAAAATGCAAACTAAAAGAAACAACCTTTTCGGAACATTTTTTACTGAAATGAAAATTTTGCAATTTGCGTTTTGATATTTTTACATACGATTCTGTAGTTATTTTTAAAATATGAAAGGGGTATAAATATGTCAGTAACGGTTCGCATTCCAACGCCACTGAGAACACTGACCAAAGGTGCTGACGAGGTAAAGCTGGAAGGAAAGAACATTAAGGATATTGTCGAGAATCTTGAGGCAAATTATAAGGGAATTAAAGAGAGAATTTGCGACAACGAGGGTCAAATAAGGAGATTTGTTAATGTTTACCTCAATGATGAAGACATCCGGTTTATAGACAATCTCAAAACGCCGGTAAAAGACGGCGACCACATTTCCATAGTGCCTGCCATTGCCGGTGGTAATTCAGCGGATAAGTAAATACAAATTTTTTATCACTACCCCTTTGCTATCAGGGAAGATTTTTGTGCCGTTTCACATGGCGTGGTGATTGCATGCTAAGGAAGTTCGTGTGTGCCATAAAGTCACTAAGGCGCCATAATTTTTCTATCTGGGTTGGTGTCTTAGTGACCTGAAAAAGTTGCCGAAGGCCTGAGTTGTTTTGAGAGGGCATTGAAATTTATTTATCAGTGCTGTCCACATGGTTAATGCAATCCCATATAAACCTTGCGATTCCAGAAGTATAGATATCACTGTGTGCGCCGCCTCTCTTACCATAGGGTGTATTTTTAATTAATTCTGAAGCATTAATGATAGAGATTTTTTCCGTATGGGAAAAACTTTCATCCCAATCCGGCTGTATACGTTTTTCTCCCTGTTGCGTGTCCTCCTTCTTCACCACTTTAAAATCAGCATCATAGTTACAATCAACTCCTCCAACTTCAATGGTAAAATGATCAAATAGGCCTTGATACTTCAATGACTGTTCGTATCCATAACGGCCTCCCATATGATTTGCTCCGGTAAAGAAACGGGCGATGGGATTAGCAAAATCGTATCTGCTCCAGGTAAATACGAATTTTTTTACGTATGTATTGGTAGAAAATGTACGATATGGCGACCCCTCTTCACCTTCTCCCGGAATAAATCTATTGATACTAAATGCACCTTGCAATCCAATGGCAAGATCAATATCATACGTACTTTTCTGACGAGTTTCTGGTGATTCCTTATTAATTTTTTCCGGATCGATCAATCCATGACTAAATATAGCCCGTGTGATGACCCTGGCACCAAAACTATGGCCAATGAGTATTAAAGGAATATTTCTTTCCTTTTTTAGCGGAACGAGAATATTCCATAGTATTCTATTGACCCATAAAATACCAACCTCATCGGCATCATCTGCCTTGACAGAATAGCTTAAGGAGCTAATAAAGCCTCCCAGGAATTTCGACCGCCACTCAGAAGGCCATGAGATGCCTATGAACAATGGTTTGAAAGGCGTACTTCCTCTGTGTTCTTTTATGAGTTGTGATACGAGGCTGTTGTAATTTCTCAGTGATTCCTGCTGGTCGGTATTCCACCCCATGGAATAAAGGAAGATATGGGTATAGGGAGTCTCATCACTCGCCAGCCGATTTCTTAATTCATCGAGCGCCAAAAATCCTTTCAGATAAGCATCGCCTGGTTTTTGACATTTTTCATATGCACTATAAAAGAAGTCTTCTTTGACATATCCTTTATAGGTATCCAGACGGTATTCAACAACGTGGGAGACAAATGTCCTTTTGCTGTCGTCTAATATTTTTTGAACATTTTTACGATATGTGTCATTTCCCTGAAATATATCGTCATTAATTATTTCCAGTTCTCCGTGCTGTCCAATTTTATCCCGATAAGCCTTTTCAATACCCACAATATAACCGGGAAACTTGAGTCCCAAACCACCATCCTTTTCTGCCACACGGTGGAATATGGAAAGATTTTCTCCATCCGTACCATAATCCTGTTCTCTGTCCCAAAGCCTTGGTTTGCCGGCATTCATACAACCAACCACAAAGATTAGAATTAAAAGAGTAAACATGATTTGATGTCTCTTCATTTCTCCCCTCCGATTATCCTTCGACATTCATTCCATTTGTTTTGCCCGATCTGCATCGGTCTTTTCTGAAGGCCAGTAATAGGCATCCGGGGTATTACGGGCGCCGAAAATCGCAGTGCCGATGCGCACCATGTTTGCGCCCTCCTCAATTGCTATCTGGTAGTCGCCTGACATGCCCATGGAAAGGTACTTCATGTCTACCCTGTCAATGCCTTCTTTAACAATATTGTCGTTTATCTCTTTTAATACCTTGAAACATTTACGGATTTTTACCTCGTCTTTGGTAAAGAGGCCGATGGTCATGAGTCCATGTATTTTCAATGTATCGTATCTGGCCGTCTGTTTGACTAAAGAAAGTGCCTCCTCCGGTGCAACGCCATATTTGCTTTCCTCATGAGATGTGTTGACCTGGACCAAAATATCCAGGGAACGGCCTTCCTGCTGGAGTCGCTGGTCCAATTTCTCAGCCAGAGACAGCCGGTCCACAGAATGGATCATGTCAGCAAACTTAAGGACGTCCTTGATCTTGTTCGTCTGAAGGTGTCCGATAAAATGCCATTCCGCATCCTCGTTTTTTAATACCTCGTATTTTTTTAGTGCCTCCTGCACCTTATTTTCCGCAACAATATGCCCGCCAGCCCGAATGGCTTCACGGATGCGTTCCGGTTCCACGGTCTTCGTGGCCATAACCAGGATAATATCATCAGGTTTTTTCCCTGCCTTTGTGGCGGCGTTTGCAATGTTTTGTCTCACCTGCTCCAGGTTTTCTTTGATTGACATATGCTCTCCTAAAATAAATATGCAATTTTCACAAGATATAATCAAAATATTTCTGTAAAGAGACGGTTATTTCTTTAGCAGGCCAAGTTGTGATACAATTGCGGATATACCTGCGTCCTTCAGATAATTTGGGTCGTATTTCAGCATCTCCATAAAGTGCTCCCTGGCCCGTTCCTTATCCCCTTTTGTAAAGTAAATCATGCCGATATTTTTATGGGCGCCGGCATTTTTGGGATCGTACCTGACGGCTGCAAGGAATTCCTGCTGTGCCATATCCAGGAGTCCCCTCTGGCAATATACTGCCCCGAGGTTGTTATGGGCGTTAGCGTGGTTGGGTTGTAACCTCAATGCCTCCCTGAGTTCAGAAGCCGCACTGTCCAGGTCACCCTTTTCGGTATACACATACCCCAGGTTGCTGTGCACTTCTACGAAATCACTATAGACTGATACTGCCTTTTGATACTGAGCTATAGCCTCATCCAGCATCCCTTTCTTAATATAAGCGCTACCAAGATTATTAAAGACCTGGGGGTTATACATCCCCATACTGATTGCCTTCTGAAAAAAAGCAATGCTATTGTCCAGCAAGCCCTTTTTGATACAGGCATTTCCCAGATTGTAATAAGCCTGGGGAAACCGGGGTTTATATTTTATTGCCTCGCTATACTCAGCAATGGCCTTGTCGATAAGCCCCTTGTCTATATACATCGTTCCCAGACTGTTATGCCCTTCAGGATAATTTTGCTTCAATCTGACCGCTTCTTCCAGTTCGCTAATTGCTCTATCCGACTGCCCTTGCTTATAGTAATAATTCCCCAAATTATTATGTGCATCGTAATTTTTGGGTTGTTCTTTAAGAATAGCAGTCCAGAAGGTATCTTCATTCCGCCAGTCTCTGTTTCTCAAAATAGTCTTTGTTGTAAAAAAAATGCATGCTACTGAGATGAGAGCAATCGTAAAGATGGAGTTGATCAATAGGGG
>JAUPKS010000195.1 GCA_030837315.1 Planctomycetota bacterium | reverse complement strand
GCATGGATGATTTTCTGGCCCAGGCTACGCCCGAAACAAAGCTTAAGCTTATTCGCGAAATGCAATCTGGCGGCAGGCTTGTTGCTATGACGGGTGACGGAACGAACGACGCGCCAGCCCTTGCGCAAGCGGATGTCGCCGTTGCCATGAATACAGGAACGCAGGCTGCCAAAGAGGCCGGCAACATGGTCGATCTTGACTCTAACCCTACAAAGCTTATCGAAATCGTTAAGATCGGAAAGCAGCTCCTCATGACGCGGGGTTCATTGACGACATTCAGCATAGCGAACGACGTGTCGAAGTACTTTGCGATCATCCCTGCCGCGTTCATAGGGACTTATCCATCGCTTAAGGCGCTTAATATTATGCATCTGGCAACACCGGCAAGCGCTGTGTTATCCGCAGTTATTTTTAACGCCCTCATTATCATATTTCTTATTCCGCTTGCTTTGCGCGGTGTGCCTTATAAACCAATGACGGCAAACCGTTTTTTAAGAAATAATCTTTTGGTTTATGGGGTTGGTGGAATTGTAGCGCCGTTTATCGGCATTAAATTGATCGACATGATTTTAGCGGCTTTACGTTTAGTTTAATAAGGAGGGAAAAATGATCCGGGAACATGTGAGACCAGCAATCGTATCTTTTTTGCTTTTAACGATTATTACGGGGATTCTTTACCCGCTTTCCGTAAGCGGGATTGCCCAGGTGTTCTTTCGTGAACGGGCAAATGGCAGTTTGATTTATAGAAACGGGAACTCGATTGGGTCGTTGCTTATCGGTCAACATTTCGATGATCCCAAATATCTCTGGAGTCGCATTTCATCGACATCTCCCGTTCGGTTCAATGCGGCATCTTCTTCCGGCTCTAATTTAGGACCTTCAAATTCCGTGCTTATCGATGCGGTAAAAGCACGCATTGAAGCGTTAAAAGCAGCTGATCCAGATAATACAAGTCCTATCCCGGTAGACCTTGTCACTTCTTCCGCAAGCGGATTAGATCCGCACATCAGTCTGGCAGCCGCTTATTATCAAATTCCGCGTGTGGCGCGACTGCGGGGATTATCGCAGGATACCGTTAAAAGCATTGTCCGCAAACATAGCTATAGCCGTTTTTTAGGATTAATCGGGGAACCGGTAATAAACGTCTTGAAAGTAAATTTGGATTTGGACTCTTATAAAATAGAGTATAATATGGATATATGATGGAAGAGAAATCCGATATAGATCAAATTTTGGCAAGAGTTAAGGCAGAAGAAAGCAAGCGGGGGAAGCTTAAAATCTTCTTTGGAGCTGTCGCGGGCGTTGGGAAGACTTATGCAATGCTTGAAGCCGCCCGATTGAGGAAAAAAGAGGGTATGGATGTCGTGGTTGGTTATGTCGAAACCCACAAACGCGCCGAGACAGAGGTTCTTTTGGAAGGTCTTGAGATTCTGCCCGCCCAAAAAATTATGCATAGAGGAATAGAACTACGGGAATTCGATCTGGATGCAGCGTTGAAGAGGAAGCCATCGCTTATTTTAGTGGATGAGCTTGCTCATACGAATGCACCGGGTGTACGGCATGCAAAACGCTGGCAGGATATAGAAGAACTTCTCAATCATGATATCACTGTATACACCACGCTCAACGTTCAACACTGTGAGAGTGTTCATGATATTGTTGCACAGATCACCGGAGTGGTGGTTAAAGAGATCGTGCCGGACAGCTTTCTGGAAATGGCCGATGAAATCGAATTGGTAGACCTGCCTTCTGAAGAGTTACTTAAGAGACTGAAAGAAGGCAAGGTGTATCTTGGACATCAGGCCGAACGAGCCGCAATGAATTTTTTTAGACCAGGAAATCTGATTGCGCTGCGTCAACTTGCCCTTCGCTATACTGCAAGAAGTGTTGATGCCAAGATGCGTGCTTATAGAGAAATGTATTCAATTTCAAAAGTCTGGAAGGCAAGTGACAGATTTTTGCTTTGTATTAGCGGAGACCCTTCAGCGATACGGCTGATCCGCTCCGCTAAACGGATAGCTTCAGAGACTGGGGCTGACTGGATTGTTGCTTATGTCGAGGCTCCTCCTTCGTTAACCAGACGTCCTTATCATCAGAATCAAGTTGATGCTTTGATTCGATCTGCTGAAAAACTGGGTGCTGAAACCATTGTATTGAGCGGTCAGAGAATAAGCGAAACCCTTCTGGCTTATGCGAGATCAAAAAATATCGGAAAGATAATTGTTGGTAAGCCTAAACGGTCGTGGTTGAGTGAACTCATCACCGGTTCAGTGGTTAATGAGCTGGCAAGACAAAGTGGGGAGATAGATATTTATATCCTCAGCGGTGAGGTGGAAGAAAAGATGCCAAAACCAATAATTGTTTCTCAACGACCCCTGTCCTGGAAAGGCGTTTTATCGTCGGTTATGATTATCTTTCTCTGCACTATGGTAAACAGTCTTTTGTTCCGGGTTGTAGAGTTGTCCAATCTTATTATGGTTTATTTGTTAGGTGTTATTTGTGTCGCCTTCTTTTTCGGGAAAAGAATAGCTTTTTTTTTGTCGCTTTTGAGTGTCTTGTGCTTCGATTATTTCTTTGTTCCCCCGTATTTTACCTTTGCCGTTGCAGATGTTCAGTATGTCATCACATTTATTGTCATGCTAATTACCGGATTAGTCGTGAGTACTTTAGCTGACAGGCTCAGGACACAAACGATATCAGCGAGACTCAGGGAAGAACACAATCAGATTCTTTATGCATTGAACAAAGAATTATCAAAGACATCAGATTCAGATGAGTTAATAAAAATTGCCGTTAAACACCTGGAAGAGTTTAGTAAATGCCCCGTAGCTATTTTTGGCTTAGATCAGAAAAAATCCGTTATTGTTCAGGCAAGGGGCCGGTTGGCATTTCCTATAGGTGTCAATGAGGAGGGGGTCATTCAATGGGTTTATGAGCATGGCAAGATGGCAGGAAGAGGAACAGACACGCTCCCTGGTTCAAAGGGGATTTATCTGCCTCTTGTGGGCACTGAAAAAACCGTAGGAATTTTTGGGGTTTTACCGGGGGATTCGCAACTGCTTTCTGATCCCAGGAAAATGCATTTCCTTGAAATGATGGTCACTCAAACGGCGCTCGCCATAGAAGGGGCGCAGCTTGCTGCAGCCATGATTAGAGCAGAATATGCAATTGAGAATGAAAGGATAAGAAATCTTTTGCTAACAACTTTTTCTTATGACGTACCGCAGAAACTTAATACTGTTTCTGGAATAGTCTCACAGCTATTAGACGATGATAAGATAGGGCAAGAGGAAAAGAAGAGACTTGCTGAGCAAACACGTTATGAAGCAGAGCAACTTAATATGCTCGCTGCGGAACTTCATCGAATACTTAAATCAACTGCAGGTATTGTACGAGATAATAAATAGTAATAAGAAAATTTCTCATACATTCAAATATTTTTCACGTCGCACTATGGCGCCCTTTTAAAAAAACAATTTCCCAATTATTTTTGCGTGTTAATATTCCTGTTGCATTTGCAGCAAGCCGGTAAATCCTTTAAGAGCCACTGTTATATATTCCTTACAATATAAATCAGTGCCATGGCTTAGTGGCGCTCCTGACGCAAACGAAGTGGCAAGCGGCATTGAAGACACGCTTTGTTTATGTTAAATTTGATGCTGTTCTTGTTCTTTAAAGGGATTTTCCTGCCAGTTGTTTTGTGCTATGATGTGGCGCTAACATTGGACGTTCTCCGGCACTCGGTAACATGAGGTATTGTGGTTCGTCCAGGATATTTATCATGACAAAGTCCTTCGTGCTTTTTAAGCTGCGCTGGCATTCCGTGCTAAGCTGTTTCAGGTGTAAACGCTTGCCGAGTTTGAGATAACGTTCTGACAGTGATTTAATGGCTTCAATGCCCGAATGATCACAAACTCGTGAATGTTGAAAATCTATCACCACATCTTCTGTGTCCTTATGTGGATCAAAATACTCAAGGAATTTCCGTACCGACCCAAAGAACAATGGGCCATGTAAATTGTGGACTCCTATGCCACGTTCATTTACGTATGAGTGAATTTTGATGTGTTTACCGCTTTTCCATGCAAAAACCAAGGCAGAAATGATTACCCCGGACGCGACTGCAATAGCAAGATCAGTAAACACCGTTACCCCGGAGACAAGAATCAACACAAATGCATCGGCCCGCGGAATTTTATGGATGATGCGGAAGCTTGTCCATTCAAATGTGCTGAATACGACCATAAACATGACTCCCACCAATGCAGCAAGCGGGATCATTTCTATAAACCTTGAGGCAAATAAAATACATAAGAGCAAAGATATTGCGGCAGTAATACCCGATAATCTCCCTCGTCCGCCTGAATCCACGTTGATCATACTCTGACCAATCATAGCACACCCCCCCCATCGTACCGAAGAAACCAGAAACTACATTCGCAATGCCCTGGCCAAGACATTCCTTGTTGTTATTTCCGCGAGTCTATGATAATTTCGCTACATATCTAAATATAGGTATCCCTCCGATTCGTTCGGATTAGACAGGGATAACCAGTCATGCTTTTTAGTAAAAAAACAAATTTGAATTCAGGTTTAGCACGGAAATGCTTGCCGTTTCAGTAGACGATACGGCACAGACCGCACTTGAATTAATTCGCAGCAGTAAACTTACCGGAAATATTTTTTACTGTTACGTCACTGATAAAGAAGGGAAGCTGGCAGGTGTTGTGCCTATAAGAAAACTTATAACGGCTCATAAAGAAACAGAAATTTCTGACATTATGGTGCGCAACCCGATCCGGTTAACCGCCGATTCTTCCGCAGATACTGCATTGGAGTATTTTGTGTTTTATAAGTTCATGTATGACTCTATTGTGGGGAGTCGAAATGATTTCTTCCCCAACGGGCTTCTCCCGAATAACAACCTCGCGCACCGCCTTCTCGTGATCTTTCTCCGTCAGGTCAAACTCCTTGTCCAAATAGTTCCTGGAAAGCCCTTTGTTGGATACAGTTCCCGGAAAATATCTTCATCGATGAACGGGTATACTTGATCCCGGTAAAGATAACACCAGTCTTCTTGTGGCAAGGCATTAGGGAAGACATTTTTCACATCAAACAGGGATTATTGGGGACTTGTTTTGCAAAACACGAAGGATTCCTGGCATTTGTTGTATCTTGTTAATTCGCAAACGTTTACGATAACATGTATTGCAAAATAGTCAAGGATTACTTTGTGATAATCCTTTGTTTTTCAACCAGTTACGACTCCTTTGATGTTTTATTAGTTAATCAACAAAGTCATAGATGGATTCGTCCCCCAGATGGGTAGGTTGGATTAAACGTGAGTGAAACCCAACACCAACCGTGCATTGCATTTAAAATTTTTTACCTCTTCAACCTCGAATCGCCCATTTATCTTCTTAAGGTAGCCCATCCGCACTTTAGGGTCGTGTTGAAAGATCAGGAGCCAGTGTTCCTCAAATGCCTGCTTCAACACCTTCTTCTTGTTTTCCAGGGTTTCCAGAGGAAATAAGTCATATCCAGAGATATAGGGATAATGCAGATGGGCAGCGGTGGGTACCAAATCGCCCAGGAAGAATGCCACGTGTCCCTCAGATTCAATTTTTACGCATTGATGATGCCGGGTGTGGCCTCCAATTTTTATCAAGGATATCCCCTTATCCACTTCTACAATGTCTTCATTCACAAGGGAGAGATACTGAGGGTTATCAAGAGGTAAAAAGTCTTCTGTTATGTAACTTGCCCTTGTCCTTTCATTGGAATTTATAGCGGCCTCCATCTCTCCTTTCTGGATGAGGTATCTTGCCCTTGGAAATGCAGGAACGATCCCCCCTTTTTCATTCAGAATCGTATTTCCTCCGGCATGGTCAAAATGGAGGTGGGTATTGATAACAAGATCAATGTCTTTGGGCTTATAACCAAACTGATGTAAGGATTCCAACAGGGTGGATTTTTTTTCAATACCATAAATTTGGCGAAATTTATCGTTATGCTTTGTTCCAACACCCGTATCGATCAGCATGGTATATTTTCTGGTCACGATCAGGGGACAGAGGAGTGATAGCGGTATCCTGTTTTTTTCATCAGGCGGATAGGCCTTCTCCCACATGACACGGGGTACAATCCCAAAAACTGCCCCACCGTCCAGGTGAATGTCACTGTCAGTGACAGGATAAATTTCGAATGTGCCCAGCTTCATTTTTCCCTTTCCAGTTTTCCGGTTGTACTTCTTTACTAAAGGTGTAATATTATATCAAAATCTACAAACGATTACTATATTCTTGAATGTTAAAATTACAACTCATTTTACTTGCATGGGATGAAATAATCTTGTTGAAAAGAATATCTGCTTTGTGTAGCTTTAGCAAAAGAGAAAGGAGTGAAGTCGATGAGAATTTTCAAAAAATCTGTAATGCGTTTCGTAGTAAGTTTTATTCTCTACATCTTGTATGCAAATACCCTCTATGCCTGGTCTGGTGGACCTCCTGCTTATCGGACAGGTGCGCCAAACGACATAGGTACATGTAAGGACGTAGGTTGCCATGATTCATTTGAACTCAATTCAGGAAATGCTATATTTTCAATTACCGGGCCTGACACATATATCCCGGGTAAGTTTATCAAGTTAGAGATTTCATTCACAGAATCAAGCGGAACGTTGCATGGATTTGAGATGACGGCGTTAGATGCCAACAATAACAGGGTTGGAAAATTTAAAAAAACAGGAAAAACAACCCAGGTTATCCGCCCAAACGATTTCCGCGGGCTTAGTGCGGCAGATAAGGGCAAATATATAGAACATACTGTTGCTGGTAATAAAATAAATATGTGGAAGATCAAGTGGAAGGCTCCATCCAATGCAACTGATCCCATAACATTTTACGCCGCTGGAAATGATGCGAATGGTAGCGGTAATTCCACGGGTG
>JAUPKS010000194.1 GCA_030837315.1 Planctomycetota bacterium | reverse complement strand
TTCTCGGCGGCTTGGCTTAATGTTCAAAAAGGTGAGGAGGAGAAGGAAATGTTAAGGAAATTTGGTTACAGTTTAGTTGTAATGGGTGCATTGATGTTTGGTGTTGGTGTTGTAAATACTGTGCTGGTAGGATCCGCAATGGCAGAGGAAAAGAAGTGCGAGAAATGCGGTCACCTGCCGTCCCAAAAAGAGGCGGATTGTAAGTGTGAATGTCATCACGCAAAACACTAAACAAGAATCAATGTTTCATATTGTAGCGTTGGAAGGATAAAACAAAGAGTCAACCCGTACGGGTTGACTCTTTGTTTTGATACCGGATGTTTTCTCTGTCAGAATTTTGCTTGCAATTAATTCTATACAATTCAAAGTATGTATGATAAATTAAACATTTTATATACAAATTCAGGAAATACGGGGGGAATTTTCAAAACCTGAAATTTTGGAATCTGAGAAATGGTAGTAACATCATGTTAAAAAAACTCCGGGAGTTTTGGGAAAAAAGCATTATCTTCAGAGTTTTTGTAAAGAAGTATAAACGCTATTTTATTTTCGGCACGATATCGCTGGTCGCCGTAGATATTATCAATATCTTCCCCCCCCTCATTATCAAAAAGGCCGTAGATATCCTTTCAGGCGAGGCAGATATCACAAAAATCGCAACCATCTCCGGTCTTTTTATTCTCGTGAGCATTTGCCAGGGTGTGTGCCGATACCTCTGGCGAATGAACTTTATCGGGACGTCCTTTCGATGCGATTACGACCTTCGCATGGCCTTCTTTGAACACATGGAGACACTCTCTCAGAGATTTTTTCAAAAATACAAAACAGGTGATCTCATGTCAAGGGCAACCAACGACATCGGCGCTGTTCGCATGGCCGTAGGACCTGGTTTATTGATCGGCCTGGATGCCATATTATATTTTTTTGTAATACCCCCGATTATCATCTACTTATCTCCAAGGCTGTCTTTCTATACATTTCTATTGATGCCGCTAACCCCCTTCATTGCTTATAAAATCAAGGACGTGATTGATAAGCGGTTCCGTGATGTGCAAGAACACTTTTCGAGGATCAGCGAAAAGGTGCAGGAAAATATATCGGGCATCCGTGTTGTAAAGTCATTTAATATGTCCCGCCAGGAAAAAGAGACATTCCTGGGGTTGTGTAAGGATTTCATGAAGAAGAATCTTAAGCTAGCCGTTCCCCAATCCCTTCTGGGGCCGGTGTTCGAATATATTACCTACATGGGTATCATTATATTGCTCTTTATTGGTGGAAAGATGGCAATCGATGGGGCGATTACCCTGGGTACCCTGGTTGCCTTTCAACGTTATATCTCTATGATGGTCTGGCCTATGACTGCGATTGGATGGTGTTTGTCCCTCTTACAGCGCGGCAGTGCCTCCATGAGGCGTATTGACGAAGTGATGGAAGAAAAAACCGAGATCATCCCCAAAGATAACGTTACTCTGCAATTTATACCTAAAGGTGAGATTGAATTCCGGGACGTAAACTTTCGATATGATTGTGATAAGGAGTGGATATTAAAAGGCATACATCTTAGGATTCCCACTGGACAGCGTACCGCCATTGTAGGCCCAATCGGCAGTGGAAAATCAACCCTGGTAAACATGCTTTCGCGTATCATCCCGGTAAACGATCAGAGCATCTTTATCGACGGTGTCGATATTAATACGATAAATATCAAGGCATTACGAAAGTATATCGGCTTTGTTCCGCAGGAAACATTCCTGTTTTCTGAGAGGATTGAAGATAATATATTATTTGGAGTAGAAACAGGGAAAGACAATAATAACGTCCA
This sequence comes from Planctomycetota bacterium, assembly GCA_030837315.1. Classification (GTDB taxonomy): domain Bacteria; phylum Planctomycetota; class Brocadiia; order Brocadiales; family Brocadiaceae; genus Brocadia. Next base: position 2,319 of record JAUPKS010000194.1, on the reverse strand, counting down.
GCAATTTGCCCGCATTGCTGGCATTGAAGAGGAGATTCAGGAACTTCCTCAGAAGTATGAAAGCTACCTGGGTGAACGGGGAATCAACTTGTCAGGTGGACAAAAACAACGGATTACCATAGCACGGGCGCTGGCCATTCAGCCCTCAATTATCATTCTGGATGATTGCCTCTCCGCCGTAGATGCACGGGTAGAAGGCACCATTATGAAAAATATCTTAAAGAATTTTCCGGGCAGAACACTGCTGGTCGTGACCCATAGGCTGCCTGCAATCAGAGGGTTTGACATGATTGTAGTAATGAAAGAAGGTGTGATCGTTGAAAGAGGCACACACGAACAGCTTATCACGGTAAATGGATTGTATACTTCCTTATATACAAAAGAGGTATTGGAAGAAAGGCTTGGCTAGGTACGAAACAGATTTTTTATTATTTCATCGTAGCGGTACCCATAAATCCGTAACTCAATTTTTCTCTCATGCGCAGAAACAGCGGTTAAAGTTATTTGCAGATATTCTTTGGGCAGGCATCCAGACACTTTATCCGCCCACTCCACAATAGCCACGCCATCTCCAGAGATCATCTCATCACTTCCAATATCCAGCATCTCTTGAGTATCTTCCAGCCTATACGCATCAAAATGATATACCGGCATGCGTCCTTCATAGGTATGCACTAATGAAAATGTGGGACTTTTCACTGCACGCCTGTCTGTGACGCCCAATCCCTGGACAATACCCTTTACCAAAGTAGTCTTTCCGGCGCCAAGTTCACCTACCAGGGCAACGACGTCTCCTGGCGACAATAACATGCCGAGCTTTTTACCAAATCTCATTGTTTCTTCCATGCCCGAAGTTTTAAAAATCAATTCTTTTTCCTTCACAGCTAACGAATATCTTTTCCTTTATGATTTAAGATGCTCGTATCCGCGTGGCTTTATACGACGGATATTACCACGAGAAGACTTTATCTGAATACCGCGGCCTTCAACGATCTCCCCAATGCAACTCACCTTTACATCGGTAAGCAACTCAGAAGACAAGACTTTTTTTGCCTGGGCTTTCGACAATGTCATCAACAACTCGTAATCCTCACCATCAGATACTGCATGGTAAAGCGGTGTATGTCCCGTTTTCTTTGATAATTCCACCGCTGCATGAGAGACGGGAATTTGATCTTCATACATAATAGCGCCCACACAACTCTCTTCCAGGATGTGATTCAAATCCGCCGTCAACCCGTCGCTAATATCAATCATGGCGTGAACAGTAAAGTTCTTATTTAAAATAAGTCCTTCTTTTAATCGTGGTTCGAAAGAGAGATGCTTGCCCAGAATTGACCCCCCAAGCATCCCTGTTACCAGGATCGCGTCCCCTACCCTTGCACCTGAACGCCTGATAGGTTTTAGTCCATCGTCCCTTCCCAACAGAGTAACATTAATACAGAAAGGGCCACGGCCGCTTATAATATCCCCACCTGCAATCTCGATGTTATACGTATCTGCAATGTTCCATATACCTTTATAAAGTTCCCTTGCAGATTTTTCCGTGGTATGCTCAGGAAAGCAGATCGAAATCACTGCAACGGTAGCTTGACACCCCATCGCAGCAATGTCACTGATACTGCAGGCAATAGCCTTCCTGCCTGCTTCCCGGACGGTACATTTTTTCAGATCGAAATGAGTACCATCAATCAGCATGTCTGTCGTAATGAGAGTCAACTTATCCGAAGAGACGTCTATAACTGCACAATCATCCCCTATACCCAGCATAACGTCTTTACGTCTTTTCTGCCGCTTCCGAATCCATTCTATGAACGAAAATTCACCCATCAAAATACTATAACATCTTTAACTTGCTTGACTCAACATTTTAAATTTATTAGTAGGTGTTCTTTCGCTTCGGACGCAGATGTACAGGGATCATCAGGATGAAATATAATTATCCTAACGCAGCATAGCCGCAACCAAATCCCCCTTAAGAAATGGGGCGAAGGGGGTTGTGGAAATACTTGATAAAACATGTCCTCTTGAAAATGGGGAAGAGAAGATTTAACAATGTAATACTATAATGCAAAACCAATCACATCCAAGCATAAGTAACAATAATAGTTCAAAAGCAACTGCCCTAAAATTTATCGTATTACTTGGCGTAGTGAGCCTCTTTGCTGATGTAACATACGAGGGTGCCCGTAGCATTAATGGCCCATATCTGGCCTTACTTGGGGCAAGCGCAACAACCGTTGGAATTGTTGCAGGACTTGGGGAACTGATCGGATATAGTCTGCGGCTAGTCTCCGGGTATATTAGTGATAGAATTGG
>JAUPKS010000193.1 GCA_030837315.1 Planctomycetota bacterium | reverse complement strand
GATTCATATAGAAAAAGACCAGAAACATATTGCCAGGGAAAAGCTGAAGGCTCAGGAGACGAGGAAATCTCAGTGGTGGAAGAATAAAATTTCCCAGGGGATATGTTATTATTGTCACGCGAAGTTCCTCCCTGATGAACTTACCATGGACCATGTGGTACCTCTATCGAGGGGAGGCAGAAGTACAAAGGGGAATATCGTCCCGTGTTGCAAGGCGTGTAATAATAAGAAAAAATATTTAACCCCGGCAGAAATCGTATTAAACAAATTGAAGCAAAACAATAGAGCGTAACATTTTGGGAAATGATACACTGAGCCGGTAAACAGGCAATACAAAACGGTCTGCTTTTGCCAGGAAATCAAATCTCTAAATACTCTTGCGGGTTATTTTTTTTAGTAACCCTGTCTCCCGGACACCGGCTGCTGTTTTTCTGCCAGCTGCCTCCCGTCAGTAAAAACATGATATGCCTACCTCTGCCTAATTTACGACTTTTGTTTTATTTCAATCAGGTTGCCGGAAAAATCCTTGAGAAAGTATACGATCTTATCCTTATATTTTCCAATGATAAGGTCGACATGAGACCTCTGCGCCTTTTCTGTGACCTCTGAGAAATTATCCAGCATCATACCGAAATGGGTAAAATTGGGTTTGGCATGTTGAAAATCAGATATGAATACCTCTATCTTTATCCCGGGCTTTTCAAAGACCAACACTTTGATCTCTTGAGAAAGAGAAAACAATTGCTCAGAAAGTTCCACGGCCAGGAGAATTTCTCTTGTCTTTTCAAGACCTAAAAAATCCTGATAAAAGTGTAGCGCCTGTTTTTCAGTCTTATTTGTGATACCAACATGATTTAATTCCATCGCATGATTATAATGATTAATCGCTTTGTAAGCAAGCATTAGGTATCATCACTTACCCGCGTTTATTCCATAGCGCAGCGAAACCGCAACCAAGTCCCCCTTAGTAAAGGGGGCAAAGGGGGTTGTAATAAACTTACAAAAAAGTTTTTACAGGGTAGTACTAAAGAATAGCGGATTGAAATAATTTACAAATCAAAATATGTCCTCATCACCATACAAATTTAGCAGATAGTCAGCCCTTCCTGGCATAATAATAGGTCTGATAACGTGATTGTATTAGAATTTCCGTAACATTTAAGCCGTTTAAAAAAATGCCTTTAAATAAACCACCACTGCTTGTTCCCAAACTTCTGCTTGGGAACACAATTGCAGAGAAACTGAATTCTCGTCCCTTACACTCCCAAACAGGAGTTTGGGAGCGAGTAGTTGAAAGATATTTTTCAAAAAGCTAAATTGTTACGAATTTCTATTTTATTTATACGCTTTTTAGGGTATCTTTTCAAGGTTGGGTGAAGCCTGTCTACGTGCGAAACGCACAGGCAGGCGAAGCGTACCCAACAAAAATGATGGTGATGGGTTCGCACGGCTTATCACATCCTGCGTATTAAGATTAATTTAACGTTATCGAGCTATTTGTTTAAAATGAAAATCGGCTATCCTTGTATTAACAGAAATATTGGTTGTACAGCAAATTCAACATTTCGGCTGGCATCCTATTCAAGGGAAAATCTGATTTCTAAAGTCGAAAACAATCTTTCTTGCTTAAGAAATATACTTGAATTCAATGTTAAACAAGGCCTTTTATTCTTCCGGATAAGTTCTGATTTAGTGCCCTTTGCATCACATCCCATTTGCCGTTTTGATTGGCTGAATCATTTTAAGACTGACTTTAAGGAAATTGGTGCGTTTATTCAGAAGAATGATTTAAGGATTTCCATGCACCCGGACCAGTTTGTCCTTATTAATGCCAAAGATAGCGATATTGTAAAGAGAAGTATAAATGAATTGGAATATCATTGCGACCTATTGGATGCTCTTGGATTAGATAAAACGGCCAGGGTGCAGATCCATGTTGGTGGTGTTTACGGGGAGAAGGATAAATCAATGCAAAGATTTATTCGGGAATATAGGAAACTGAACATGAAAATCAAAAAAAGACTGGTCATAGAAAATGATGACAAGTTATACAGTGTAAAAGATTGTCTTGTGATTAGTAATGAAACTGGTATTCCGGTACTCTTTGATAGTTTTCATCATCAATGTCTGAATCATGGAGAGACAAACCGGGAATCGCTTGTCATGGCCAAAAGCACCTGGAAGAACAGCGATGGGTCTCTGATGGTCGATTATAGTAGCCAGAAGAGTGGGGCAAGAAAAGGTACCCATACAGAACACATCAACATGAGGTTGTTCAGACAGTTCCTTGCTGAAACAGAAGGGCTTAATTTTGATATTATGCTTGAGATAAAGGACAAGGAAAAAAGTGCGTTGAAGGTTATTAAGGCGTTAAATAATTTAATATAGGGAGAAGCGATATGGTAAGTCAAAAAAAGAAGCGCTTGAAAATGCGGAAAAATCAGTAGCGTTTTGATTAAAAACGGTAAAGGAAGATGGTATTCTAATACCAGTGCCCAATGGCCGCTTAATGTATGCATACCGTATTGGCCTAACCCACCATTTAAATTTGGCCTGCGGTAATTTTCCCATGTAGAGCGAAGAGTCTCTTCGCTCTACAACCACAACTTTGAAATTCCTATACACGAATTTATATCTTTAGTATCAGCCGTATAGTTTTTTATCTTGATTTGTTAATAAAAATAGTCGCTGCCCCTATTTGTTCGCGTCATCCCAACCAATATTTTCAAGGAAATCGTCGTAGTTCCCTAAATAAAGCTGTGCATTCTCTTCGTTGAAAATGATCAACTTTGTGGCAATATCACGCAGGATCATTTCGCTATGCGTAACAATGACAACCGCCCCTTCGTATTCGTCGAGCTGTTCGGTGAGCTCTTCTATCGATTCCATGTCGAGATGGTTGGTCGGTTCGTCGAGGAGCAGAAGGTTCGTCGGGTTGGCTAATATTTTGCCCAGCAACACGCGGCTCCGTTCGCCGCCGGAAAGCACCTTGATCTTCTTTTCCACCGCGTCACCGGGAAACATCATCGCGCCGGCGAGACTGCGGAGTCGCTGGTTATTGAGCGACGGGTTCGACCTGCTCAATTCATCCAAGACGTTGCATTCAAGGTTGAGCCGCTGAATGTTCGTCTGCCCAAAATGTCCTATTTTTATACTGGGGTGCGTGCTCATCCCGCCGGTGAGCGGTTTTAGCTCGCCGGCAAGAAGATTCAGCAACGTCGATTTCCCCTTGCCGTTTTTCCCAATGATGGCAATGCGGTCCTGCGCCTCCACCGTGAATGTGAGATCCTTAAACAGCGCGCTATCCGGATTGCCGTTGTAAGAGAACGATAGGTTGCGCGCTTCCATCACGACTTTGCCGGGACACTTTACGTGATTGAACCGGAACGCCAGCATCTCATCATGGTCGAGCTTTTCGATACGCTCCATCTTGTCCAGCAACTTCAGGCGCGACTGGGCGCGACCGGCCGTGCTGGCGCGCGCCATATTGCGCGCCACAAATTCTTCGATCTCCTTTATCCGTTTTTCCTGATGGACGCGGGTCTTTTCGTGAATTTCATCCTCATGATCGATGGTCTCGAAAAAGGTAATGGTATCCCCCTTCAGCTTGCGGAGTTGCCGGCGGACAATCCCCATCGTGTGGGTGGTTACTTCATCCATAAAGCCGCGGTCGTGCGTAATGATAATGACCTCCCCCTGAAATGATCTGAGCCAACCTTTAAGCCAGCGAAGACTGACGATGTCGAGGTAATTGGTCGGTTCATCCAGCAAAAGCATGTGGGGGTTTTGCACCAGCAGCTTCGCCAGGTTCATCCGTATCTGGTAACCTCCGGAAAAACTCTCTGGCGATTTTTCCATGTCCGGCTCGGTGAAACCCAGGCCGAACAGTATTTTTTCCGCTTTCCAGTGGTCGTATATTTCATCTTCCGAAAGGGCGGTAGCCACCTCTTCCAGCACCGTTTTCCGGGTGAATTTGAGGTGCTGCTCCAGTGTTCCGATTTTATACCCTTTTGGTATGCTGATGATGCCGCTGTCGGGCTGCTCTTCCCTCAGAATGAGACGGAAGAGAGTTGATTTGCCACTGCCGTTACGCCCAACAAAGCCGACTTTTTCACGCGGGCCGATGCTCAGGGTAACGTCGCTGTACAACGCCTGTTTGCCGTAGGATTTGGTTAGATTGCTTATTTGTATCATGTCATTATCCGCCTAAGATTAAATACCGTTTAAATTGAATTCCTTATTATATCGTCTAGCAGGCTGATATGGAAGACAATTAATGATACATGCAGTGTATTTCGGTTAGATTCCTATTTGTTAAGACGGGGTAGTCGTTATTTTCAACCCTCTTTCCCTTGCCAGAGATTTCACCCACAATGTAAACTTTTCATTTATTTGAAAAGAAACCGAAGCAAAACCTTTCGTTCGGAGTTCCGCCATTAATAAAGTAACTGCTTGAAAAGTACACAAATAGTTTTCAGCAGATTGCTTCCTGAGGTAATATTCAGAAGGTGGTACTGTTTTTAATCCGATTTTTTTTAAATTCATAAGCACGGGTTTGTGAAGCCATCTCCTTGCATTTCTCCAACTGGTGTCCAACACAAAAATATTCAATGGTTTCCCCGTTTCTTCCATAATTATTTGCCCATCACAAACAGGCGGTGTCGGAAAGAGGATTACCGGCGTATAATCGGTTCTCATTATTTCCGACTCAACCTCCTTTTCCCACCCCTTTTTTCCTATATAAACTGGAGATATATTTTCCAGCACCAATCGAAGCAGTCTTCCCGTATTGGAGATAATCCGCTCTTCTCTTTTACTTGTTAACAGGGTTATTTTATGTTCCGCCCAAAAGGCAGAATTTTCACTGCAAATACAGTCTTGAATTATTAACCGGCACTGGATACATCTTTCCTGGTTTGATTTATTCATATTTTGATTTTATGTTGCATAAGATGAATTGATCACGAAAAACAAAATGCCCTTTCTCCCCTTTGGGGCTTCACCCCTATAAGCGATAAGTCAACATTACGGATTAATTTAACCGGGCGATGAATAACGAATATCGAACAAGGAATTGCGAATTACGAAGTTTTTTTATCCTCTTTTTGTTTTGCGGTTTTTACGCTTGTTACAAAAATCGAAATAAGCTCATTATTCTCATGAATCAGGGGTTCAAGCTTTGACGACGGCTTTATGAGATTGGCTTTTACAATCATCAATAATCATATATTTGTTTCACGCAATTCCTTAAGGCGGACTTTCATGTTGTGTATAAAGTCAGAACGAGATTCTGCGCTTATGGGCTTCACACCCGCTCTATCCTGACGGCCTTTTCAAACCTACCATTGATGTATAGGAATTCCAATGTTTCAACGTAGGGTGGGCAGCGCCCACCAAAACCAAATTCCACGTGTCTCGCTGGTAGTAGCAACATTTCGGTTTCCGGTTGAAAACAATGGGCAACAGGCAATCAATTGCTATCCTTTCGGTTGGCAATGCCCACCCTACGTTATCTCTGGCGGTCTTTCAGGCCGAAATCGAATTCCCTATACGCTGAACATGGGATGATCCATAAAACCCGTTAAGGCCAACCCGCCTCCGGAGTGAATCAGGAGGATATTCCCATCAAGTGTTTTGTTACGAATCGTTTGTCTTGCCGTAAGAAACAACTTGGAGGAGTAAACAGGATCCGTAAGAATTCCATCCTCTCTGGCAATGCGCTGTATTTCCCCGAAAATAGTCTTGTTGGTACTGCCAAATGATTTAGCGGTCGCAGGATTGTACAAATGATAGTCAGGTAATGGACAAGGAGAAACATCAAGAAATTCCTCAGTGTATTGCACAACCCTGGATAATCCCGCCTGAAAATCCTCAAATGAGCCTGCCAGAATCACGACATGAAATATCGTCTTCCTCCCAAGGACGGCAGCCCCAGCCAGGAGAGATTGTGCAACCATCCCCGTACCGGCATCGATAATAATATGGTCGAAACGCACCCCCGATTCCCGCTCATTGCGCAGGATGTCTACAAGAATGCTTAAAGAGCCTGGCAGCGCTAATGGATGATGCGCCCCCTCAGGAAGCACAAAAATCTTTATTCCCCCGGCCTTTCTTTTTTCTACATAATGGTTGACCAAACGTTCACAATTAGCCCACTGTGAGCGTGAAATCCAATGGATTTCGCTATCATCGATAAACAACGAAAGCAACTTTGCGTTACCGAGTTTTTGAGATGGTGGTCCGAGTAAAAAAGGGGTTATCTTGATATTATTTTCCTTCAGGGTCTGAGCCGCTGAAAGCACGTTGTTTGAATTTGCCCCGCCAATCACCACCACTTCTTCAATCCCCTGTTGTTTTAATGCAGGGATTATCGATGCATGTTTACGCAACTTGGTTCCGGACACACCAAAGCTAAGCTCATCGTCCCGTTTGACCCATATATCAGAACGGCCAAACCATCGCAACCGATGTATGCGGCTCTGAAGACGAAAGGCCTCTGCCGTATCCAACCGGCAGGCGCCTGCTACTTTTCTGTAAAGTTCGCTTTCTTGAATCACGATCATTCATCCGCTGTTAATAAGAAGAGATTTATCGTAGGTAATCATACCAAAGAAAGCCTTGATTGAACATCGCAGAATTTTATGACGTATTAAAATAGTATGAGGTATTATATAACGTTGCATAAATAAAGCGACATTATGTACTCGGCGGGTTTGTTACATGAAATTCTCCGAGAGAATAAACAGACCGTTCCTACGGAGCTAATCATCCGTGCGGGATATAATCTATCTTCTACAAACAGTATGCTCCTGACGGAGCTAAAAGGATAATTCGTTTGTAAAAGTTCCGTTAGGAACGACCTGTTTGTAGAAATGGAACGTAATGAATCAAATAAAGCTCCATAGGAGCGACATGTTTGAGAGTAGGGTGGATAAAGGCGTGTGTCTTTTCACGCCGTATCCACCTTCCTTCATCTATTATTGAAATTGGTGGATTCGCTTCGCTTATTCCACCCTACATTTACTTTGTCGATGGGCGTCAGAAGGCAACGTTTCTATAGCTACCTGCAATCATTCCTACATGGCTCTAACTTTTATCATAACAGGACTTGCACCCGTTAGAATGCGCTGCCCTTCGTCTGGGCACGCAAAAAAACAAGACACCTTTCCATGCTTTCACTTTCGATTTATCTCCATCAGCCAGCACATCAAAATCCATTGAAAGGCAGCAAGCCAGGCAATCGCTATTGCCGTACAAAAATAATCAAGCAGCCACCATGCCTCAAAGAGTCTGGGCTGATAAATTGCAACCCATGCAAATGCCATCCAATGGCCAAGGCAATAACCGCAGGAAAACAGCTCACCAATAAAAGCATTCTTCCTTTTCACCCATTCCCGCACTGGTAAGAAAAGCTTTGTCTCTGTCAAAGTAAAAGAAATTGAGGCGGTAATAAATGATAGATAAATGACTGTCTTCATGATTAACGTGAAAGGTGAAAGGGCAAAAGAGAGGCAAAGAATATGAAGATAATTCTATAGATCAAAAGACAATGTGTTAAACCTTTCACTTTTCACCTTTGTCCTTTCATCTTTCATCTTTCCATTTTAATTTGTTCTCTCTTTCAGCTTTGTCAGCATAGCAAAGAGGCTGTTCATCATTTCTTCAACGTGTAAATATTCTGAATTTGTTTGAGTATTGACATAGTTTAATCTCTTTGATATCTCAAGTTGAGTATCAATTTCAACAAGAGAAGACCAAGCAATTTCATAAAAACGTTTTCTATCTTTTGCAGAATCCCGAGAAGCTCCTTCAGCAATATTAGATGGAATGGAGACCGCAGCTCTTCTCAATTGGTTTGTAATTCCGTAGACCTCTGATTTTGGAAAGTCTCTTGTTAGTTCATAAATCATCGTAACAAAAGAAACACTCATTTTCCAAACATCATGTTTCTTATGATTCAAATTCAACAT
>JAUPKS010000192.1 GCA_030837315.1 Planctomycetota bacterium | reverse complement strand
GTTATAGAGACAAAGAAGCCAAAGAAAACCGGATGGTTTAAAAAAGCCGGATGGTCCCAGGGAAAAAGAACGGTTGAAAAATCCTTCTTCGTTCTAGACCAGGATACAGGTAGCGCAATTCAATCTCCCGCCAGAGGTGACGTGTATTTTGGAATCGGAGATCAGGCCATGCACGATGCCGGGGATTTGAATACCTTTGGCCAACTTTATTACCTTTTGAAGCGGTAGTATCTTATTTTTTTGTTCTGACTAATTTCAGTAAAGTACTTCCATTGTTTCATTTCCATACATAAGGAAAGTTACATCTAAACTAAAAAAGAGGTTTTCCCTATCCATATCAGGACATTGATTAAAAACTCCCCAAAAAGAGTTTTTATAAAGGAATAGGTAATGGGAGATGAGCCGAGGTTCCTTTTATTGGGATGTCGCCATTTTGACGACATCCCAACAAGAAGGGGGATAGGAGGAGAGGTAATTCGGCATACGTGTTTTGGTTTAACTGTGTTTGTTACCGACTTACCGATTGAATAACTAGCATAAATAGTGCCAATTCGCCACACATATCCCCTGCTATAAGTAAATTATTTTTAACCGTGCCCAAGGTTGAATATGCGACTCTGTTGATTAACTCTCTTCTCGATGTTGCAGCATACCATATATAGCACAGGCGCCTTGTTGATTTACAACCAACAGTATATATGTTGAATTCGCGGGGACTTAATCAACACAATCATATATATAGGCACATTTTTTTTCACGGAAGATAGTTGCACTTGGTAGCCATACAGATTTTCAAAGCATGATCAGCGACATAATTGTATGAATTTTAAACAACTATGTACAAATATTACACAAGCATGTTTAATAAATAAACAAAACACCATCGACGAAAAAGTGCAAAATTGCAATATAAATAAGGCATACGTATTTATTTCTTAAAATTATGAAACATAGGGCAGGCATTTGTTGTTTATAACCGCGTAATACGTTATTTAATTTTTCATGGTATTTATTTAAAGGAGGATTGAATGAAGCGGATTGGGTATTTTGTAGGTATTGCCGGTATAGCTTTTGTCTTAATAACTTCTTATGGGGCCAATAAGGTATTTGCCGGGAGCAGTTGTTGTGGAGCCAAAGAAGTCTCTGCCAGTGAAAAATGCGAAAGCAAATGTTTGGTTTGTGGAAAGGCCATAGACAGTAAAAGCAATCCGGTAAAAATTGAACACAACGGAAAAACCTTTTGCTTCTGCTGCGAGAATTGTGCGAATACCTTTAAAAAAGACCCGGGAAAGTGCCTGAAAGAAGAAGGGAAAGAACACAAGGAAGGAAAATAAACAAGATTCTGAGATAAGATTATTATAGCGAAAAACCAAAAAGACTCATTTTTTGCCATTAAAAGGCGTTCTTGTATTTTACTGATTTCAAGAACGCCTTTTTTATTCACGAATGCAATACCTTACAGCATATATCGTTGTATTTTTAAAGGTGAGTATCCGTTACAAACATGTGTTAATAATTTTTGAGTTTTTTCCGATAATCAGCGTAAAAAAGTTTTGTGTAGCGAATGCAAGAGTACAGAAATTACAATGTAATTTCTGTACTCTTGCAATTCAAAGAAGCTTACAGACATAGTGTTGAGCGAACTAAATAATCATTAAGAAATAAGCAACTTGGCGTAATGTTTGCTTGATAACGATAAGCTATTTTATCGACCACAAAACAATGAATTATTAAACAGGGATTATCGCATGGACTAAAAAATACTACGTTAATTTGTATCTGTTATTGTCCCCAAAACGAAATTTTTTAGGAGGCTTATTGTGAGAAGACATATGATTAAATTTATTTATTTTGCGTTCGCATTGTTTGTGATCGGCATTCGTGTAAGTCCGGCATTTGCTTATTCTGGGGGTCCTCCAGCCGGCAGAACAGGTTCTCCTGATGATGGCCTTAGGACATGCAATGATACAGAATGCCACAACACGTTTCCCCTAAATTCTGGAACTTCGACATTTGAGATTTGTGCTGAGAGTAATTATAAATTGGGTGAAACGGTAAAAATTAACGTTTGCTTTACACATTCCCTTGCCCCAAAACATGGTTTCGAACTTTCAGCGTTAGACGCGAACAATAATCATATAGGTACTTTCAGAAGTATTGATAATAAAACTCAAATCATAGATGTGAACAAATTTTTTGTAGCACAAGCCTCGTCAGGTACCCACGACGCTGGAAATTTCTCTTGGGATATGGAATGGATTCCGCCCTCTTCTCAACCAAAGGACCCAATTACATTTTATGCGACCGGAAATGAAGCGAACAGAGACAGCAAAAAAGAGGGTGATTTTATTTATGCAACTACCTGGGATATGAGCCTACTGGCGGATGGTGGCGGTGGTGGTGGTGGCGGTGGCGGCGGTGGCGAAACACCAACACCAACAGCAACAGGCACATCGACACCTTTACCAACACCTACGTCAACGTCTACGTCAACACCTTTGCCAACACCAACAGGGACATCAACACCAATACCAACACCAACAGACACATCAACACCTTTGCCGACACCTACATCAACGGCAACGGGAACCCCTTTATCAACACCTACGCCGGTTCCAACACCTGTGGATTGTGAAACTGTGTCAATCGTTGTTACTCCGGGCAATTTGGAACTCGAAGAAGGGGACCAGGCTGAAGTGACAGTAAATTTAATAACTGCCGAAGGTTGTCCACTAAAAGTAGGTGAGATAGTTAAGGCGAAGGTTAAGAAAGGCAAGGCACGTGTTTCTTTATCACCAAATAAAGCAACCACGAAAAAAGGAATTACATCTGCCGAAGCTAATTTCATCATTACTGCCAAAAATAAGAAAGGAAAGGCAAAGATTAAATTCAGCTATGGCAATTTGAAAGTAATTTTACCGATAAAGGTTGTAAAAAAGGTAACATTTTCTGCCTCTCAGGTATCCAAACAAGGCAAGTCCAACGCCACCAATTGCGGTGGTAAAAATCGATAGTTGAAATAAGGATAGAAGTGGGCAAACAGTCTGCGGTTTGCCCACTTCTAAAAACCCGCCTCGCCACTTATAATACTTCCCCTGGCTTATCGTGCACACTCAATATCTGCCACTGATTTCTTCTCTTTGATCTCTTCCATTACCTATGGGCGAAAGCTTTAAACGGGCAATCCGTATGGTATTGCATGGCACTTCTTTTGCTCGTATTTTCGAATTCATGGTTTAAGGTTTTTTTATAACCGGTCTCTTGGTTGCCTTAAAAATAATTTGCCTTGGCTTTGGTTTTTGTGATAAAATCGCGAAGATTTAAGAATTTCACCACGTGCCTCTTCTTTTGAAAGTTGTCTATAGGTGCGCGGAAATGTTTCAAATCGAAGGGTGGTAAGGTGAAATTAAGAAGAATGAAAGATGGATTAAGCCAGAAATAACGGCATAAAACGCTATGCTTAATGATTTGTATCTGTTTTTTATCCCTAAGTGGAAATATTATAAGGAGGTCTAATTAATTATGAGAAAACATATGAGGCAATTTCTCTGTTTTGTGTTCACACTCTGTGCGATGGGTGTTATTGTAAGTCCGATATTTGCATTCACTGGTGGCCCTCCATACGGTTTTACCGGTTCTCCCGATGATGGTTTTAGGACATGCAGAAGTGATGCTTGTCATGATACTTTTGCGCTGAATTCTGGAACTGCAACGTTTTCGATTGCTGCACCAAGTACTTATAAATTGGGCGAAGCTGTAGACATTACCGTTTCTTTTAGCAATTCCAACACCCCAAAACATGGTTTTGAACTTTCGGTGTTAGATGCGCACAATAACCACGTTGGTACTCTCAGCAATGTTGACAATAAAACTCAAATTATAGAGGTGCGAGATTTTTATGTGGCACAAACCTCGGTGGGTGCCGAAAATACCTCTTGGACTATAAAATGGATTCCACCATCTTCCAGGCCAACGGACCCAGTCACATTCTATGCAGCTGGAAATGAAGCAGACGGGGATGTCAAAAAAGATGGGGATTTTATTTATACGACTAACAGGACGATAAACCTGCTGGCGGTTACACCTACACCCACTCCAGGTGGCGGTGGTGGTGGCGGTGGTGGCGGTGGTGGCGGCGGTGGCGGTGGAACACCAACACCAACAGGCACATCAACACCTTTGCCAACACCTACGTCAACGTCTACATCGACACCTTTGCCAACACCCACATCGACGTCTACATCAACGCCTGTGCCAACACCTACATCAACGTCTACAACCACACCTGTGCCGACACCCACATCAACGGCCACAGGAACGCCTTTATCAACACCAACACCGGTTCCGACACCTGTAGATTGCGAAACTGTTTCAATGTTTGTTGTCCCGAATAATCTGGAACTCAAAAAGGGAGAACAAGCTGTAGTCACAATAAATTTAATAACTGCTGAAGGTTGTTCACAGAAAATAGGTGAGATAGTGAAGGCGAAGGTTGCGAAAGGAGCGAAGAGTGTTTCTCTGTCTTCACAAAAAACGACTACACAGGCAGGGCATACATCTGCGGAAGCTGGTTTCATCATCACTGCCAAAGGTAAAAAAGGAAAGGCAAAGATTAAATTCAAGTATGAAAAGTTAAAAGTAATTTTGGATGTAAAGGTTGTAAAATAGCACCTTTGGGAAAACGGATCAGACTCGCCTTGATGGAATACCTGGGTGGCTGAAAACGCCGCCTCTTGCGAGTCTGGTCATTGTTAAAGAAGTTTAAATTTATAACCACCCTTATCCCCTCCTTCACAAGGAGGGGATAAGGGGTAGGCTTTCACAAATTATTTAAATAAACCCCTGCAGAGCCCAGATAGTATGAAAAACCGCATGAACAAAATGAAATTCCCTATACAATGTACCGATACAAATATAATGCATCAATCCGTATTTGCATCCGCATAGCAATATATCTTCACTTCTCTTGCATCACATTTTAGTTCCGCCGTACTTTTCTCCTGTTTGTTATCCTTGTTCCAACCGCATCCTCAAGAAGCGCTTGTTTTTTTATTGCATTCAGTAGAACAAAAACATATTATCGTAACGGCAATACCGGATAGAAACGTATGCAGGCTGCATTTATACTATGGTAGCGAAAAGGGCACGTGTAAAGATGCATGTATTGTATGGCTCTGAGACATGTGGTGAAAAAATTATCCTCTAACCCCGAATCATGCCAGCCTACCAAACGTAACTATTTTTTATAATCTCCTACACAAAACACAAAAGACCTGAAAAAGGAGGATGTAAAATGTCCGATCACGGACCATACAGAAAACCTCAAGATATCCGTTTTGAAGATATACCATGGGAATCAATAAAAAAGTTTATCCCTCCGTTGCTGATTATTGTTTTTGTTATTATTACGGGATACACGGCATTCTACACGGTGAAAGCAAATGAAGAAGCCGTTATCCTGCGGTTTGGCAGATACACAGAAACGGTTGGTCCAGGACTCCATACCAAGGTCCCTTATGGCATAGAGAGGGTACTTAAGGCAGAAGTCAAACGGATATACAATGAGGAGTTTGGCTTCCGAACGGAGCACCGTGGCTTTTCCAGCATGATTGATTACGAATATCCGGAGGCAAAAGAAGAAAAATTAATGCTTACCGGAGATCTTAACTGTGCCGAGGTTCATTGGGTTATCCGATACAAGATAAAGGCACTGGAAGACTATCTTTTTAAAGTAAGGGAGGTTGGGGAAGCCATTCGGGGTATTTCACAAGCCGTAATGCGTACCTTAATTGGCGACCGGTCTATCGACGAGGTCTTAACCATCGGCAGGACAGAGATAGAACAGAAGGCCAAGGAAGATATTCAGCGGATTTTGGACAGTTATACGTGTGGCATTGATATCCAAACGGTACTCCTCAAGGGAGTTGACCCGCCAGAGCCAGTAAAAGATGCCTTCAATGCCGTAAACCAGGCTATCCAAATCAGGGACAAAATCATTAATGATGCAGAGGGGCAAAAAAACAAGATACTGCCTGCCGCAGAAGGGAAAAAACAACAGGTTATCAAAGAGGCTGAAGGATACCGCATCAGACGGGTAAATGAGGCCACAGGAGATATTCGGGCATTCCTTGCTGTCTATGAAGAATATAAAAAGGCCGAAGATGTGACCCGACGCAGGCTCTTTTTGGAAACTATGGCAAAGATCATCCCCAAATGTGAAAAATTATATATCATTGACAAAGATTTAAAAGGCCTCCTACCTATTCTGGGTCTCGGTGAAGAAGGAGCAAAGAAATGAAGAAGGCAACTATTGTTATTATACTCATTTCGGTAGCTACCGTATTAATTTGTTTAAAGGCATCATTATATGTTACAGATATACGGCAACAGGCGGTTATCACACAATTTGGCAAGCCTGTGAGAACAGTTACCGAACCCGGACTTTGTGTAAAAGCACCGTTTATCCAGGAGGTCAGATACTTTGATAAACGGTTGCTGGATTGGAGCGGAGAAACAAGCGATATTTTGACGAGGGACAAGGAAAATATCGGCGTAGGTACATGGGCACGATGGAAGATCACATATCCCCTGAAATTCTATACCTCCCTGGGAACAGAGGCGCGTGGCCAGGGCGTCTTAGATGAAGTTATCGAATCTGCGGTTAAAAATGTGGTCAGCGCATATACGTTAAAGGAAGTTTTACGAAATACAAATCGTAAACTCGAATATACGACAAAGGAATTAGAAGAGGCAGAAGATATTAAAAAGGTGTTAATTAAAATGGGCCGCGATAAAATCGTTGAAGAGATTCGGGAAATGGCTGCACGCGCATTGGAGGATCGTTACGGGATCGAATTGGTAGACGTCCGTATAAAATACATCAATTACGTGGCGGCCGTCATTCCCAAGATATATGATCGAATGCGTTCAGAACGTATCCGCATTGCCAACAAGTACGAATCAGAGGGACGAAAAGAAGAGGCAGAAATCCTGGGTTCTATGAAAAAAGAATTGGAACGCATAGAATCAGAAGGATATCGGACAGCAGAAGAAACCAAGGGACAGGCTGATGCAGAAGCGATAAAGATCTATGC